>JABFVM010000541.1 GCA_013362785.1 Streptomyces sp.
GGTCGACAAGAACCTCTGGGGCCACGTCCGCCGCTGGGCCGGCATCATGATCGCCGTCATCCTGGTCAAGCCGGTCATCGTCATCGTCCTCGGCCTGGCCGGCGCGCTCTCCTCCGACGACGGCCCGAACGCCTTCTCCGCCGTCGTCTCGGGCCTCGCCATCATCCTGCTCGCCATCTTCGCCAGCGCGATGATCTACCGCTTCGTGCCCGGCTTCGGCGACGAACTCGCCGGCTCCCGCAACAACCGCATCATGCGCGGCGCCGAAGGCAAGGCCGCAGCCGTCATAAGCTCCCCGGCCACCCTGGTCGCCCAGGGCATCAAGACGCACAGCTCCCGAGCGGACAACAACAGCGGCGGCCAGTCCGGCGCCGCCCGCCCCTCGAACCCCGCCAGCGGCGGCGTCGCCGCGCACAGCTCGCGCTCCTCGACCGGAGGCGGCGGATCTGTCCCCTCCGCCGCACCCGCACCCCGGTCGAGCAGCCCGGTGAACACCCCCCACGCCAGCAACACCCGCAACAGCAATCGTTCAGGAGGTGACGGGCGTTGACGACCGAGTCCCACGTGTCCCATCCGGTCACGCCCCGCCGTACGTATCTGATCGGCCGCGCCCGGCCGAACGCGGTCGTCGGCCGCAACCGCGAGACCGGCGAGATCACGCTGATCATCGTGGGCGCGTTCCTCGGCATGATGTGCGGGCTCCTCGTCCCCGTCCTGTCCCTGCGCATCGCGCTGCTCACAGGCTTCCCGCTGATCGCGCTCGCCGCGGTCTACGTGCCGTACAAGCACCGGACCTTCTACAAGTGGTTCGAGATCAACCGCAGCTACAAGCGCACCCTGCGCCAGGGCACGACCTACCGCTCCGCCGCCATCGAGGCCGGCACCCGCGTCGACGGCCGTGAGGTCGAGGTCGGACCGCCGCCGGGCATCGGCCGGATCACCTGGCTCGCCGCCCCGTTCGGGCCCGACGAGATCGCCGTACTGCTGCACGCCGACCGCCGCACGGTCACCGCCGCGATCGAGATCGAGGGCCCCGGCGTGGGCCTGCGCGACTCCGAGGACCAGGAGGCCCTGGTCGACCGCTTCGGCACCCTGCTGAAGCATGTCGCCAACGGCGACGGCTTCGTGACGCGCCTTCAGATGCTCGCCCGCACCCTCCCGGCCGACCCCGACGCCCACGCCAAGGACGTCGCCGTACGCGGCGACGAGCGCTCCCTGGGCTGGCTGCAGCAGTCGTACGACCAACTCCAGTCGATGGTGTCGACGAGCAGCGAGCAGCACCGTGCCTACCTGGTCGCCTGCATGCACTTCACCCGCGAACTGGCCGCCGAGGGCATGGCGATGGCCCGCGCGGCCCGCCCGCACGGCGGCAAGGTGGACCGGGACGCCGGTCTCGCGGTCGTCATGGCGCGCGAGCTGACCGACATCTGCTCGCGCCTCCAGGAGGCCGACATCCGCGTCCGGCAGCCGCTCGGGCAGGGCCGTCTCGCCTCGCTCATCCACTCCATGTACGACCCGGACCACCCGATCGACCACATCCAGGCGATGACCAAGCGCAACGCCTGGCCGGCCGAGCTGGACGCCATGGAGCCCACGTTCCTCCAGGCCAAGACCCGGGAGTCCTCCACGCGCGCGCCCTGGTGCCACGCCACGGCCTGGGTGAAGGAGTGGCCGATGACCCCGGTGGGCGTCAACTTCCTGGCGCCGCTGCTGGTCCACACCCCGGACGTCATCCGTACGGTCGCCGTCACCATGGACCTCGAACCCACCGAGGTCGCCATCGAGCGCATGCTGACCGAGAAGACCAACGACGAGGCGGAGGCCAGCCGCGCCGCCAAGATGAACCGCACCGTCGACCCCCGCGACGTCGCCGCCCACAACCGTCTCGACCAGCGCGGAGAGGACCTCGCGAGCGGTGCCGCCGGAGTCAACCTGGTCGGCTACATCACCGTCTCCTCCCGCACCCCCGAGGCCCTCGCACGGGACAAGCGGACCATCCGGGCGTCAGCCGGAAAGTCGTATCTGAAGCTGGAGTGGTGCGATCGGGAGCACCACCGGGCATTCGTGAACACGCTCCCCTTCGCCACCGGCATTCGGAGGTAGGACCTGATGCGGGACCCGCTGTCCGTCCTCACCGACGCCTTCACGTCCTTCCTCTTCGGGAAGGTCGAGACGACCCGGCTGCCGGTGCGCACGTCGACGGGCCAGGCCCAGGCGGTCTACCTCCCGACCGCCGCCCCCGGCCTCGGCGACTCGGGCGTCATCATCGGCCGCGAGGTGTACTCCGGGAAGGGCTACATCTACGACCCCTTCCAGCTCTACGGCCAGCAGCTCCCCGCCCCCCACTGGCTGGTCCTCGGCGAGTCCGGCAACGGCAAGTCGGCCCTGGAGAAGACGTACGTCCTGCGCCAGCTGCGCTTCCGCGACCGCCAGGTCGTCGTCCTGGACGCCCAGGGCGAGGACGGCGTCGGCGAGTGGAACCTCATCGCGCAGGAGCTGGGGATAACGCCGATCCGCCTGGACCCGACGGCGGCCCTGGACATGGGCATCCGGCTCAACCCGCTCGACCCCGCGATCACGACGACGGGCCAGCTGGCCCTGCTCCGCACGATCATCGAGGTCGCCATGGGCCACGGCCTCGACGAGCGCTCCGGCTTCGCCCTGAAGGTCGCGCACGCCTACGTCAACGAGACCATCATCGAGCGCCAGCCGGTCCTGACCGACATCGTCGAACAGCTACGGCACCCCGAGCCGGAGTCGGCGGAGGCGATGAACGTCGCCATAGACGACGTACGGGCATGGGGCCTGGACGTCGCGCTGGTCCTCGACCGGCTGGTCGACGGTGACCTGAGGGGCATGTTCGACGGCCCGACGACGGTCGGTATCGACCTGGACGCGCCCCTCATTGTGTTCGATTTGTCCCACATCGACCGCAACTCCATCGCCATGCCGATCCTGATGGCGATCGTCGGCGTATGGCTGGAACACACCTGGATCCGCCCCGACCGGAAGAAGCGCATCTTCCTGGTCGAGGAGGCCTGGCACATCATCAACAGCCCCTTCGTGGCCCAGCTGTTCCAGCGGCTGCTGAAGTTCGGCCGCCGCCTCGGCCTGTCCTTCGTGGCCGTCGTCCACCACCTCTCGGACGTCGTCGACGGCGCGGCGGCGAAGGAGGCCGCCGCGATCCTGAAGATGGCCTCCACCAGGACGATCTACGCCCAGAAGGCCGACGAGGCGAGAGCTACGGGCCGGGTGATCGGCCTGCCCCGGTGGGCCGTGGAGATCATCCCGACCCTCACCCCCGGCATCGCGGTATGGGACGTCAACGGCAATGTCCAGGTCGTCAAACACCTGGTCACCGAGACCGAACGCCCGCTGGTCTTCACCGACCGCGCGATGACCGAGTCGTCCACCGACCACGACCTGACCGACGACGCCCTGCGCGCCGCCGAGCTGGAGGCCGAGGAGCGGGCGGCGGCCTTCGTGGAACAGCACCTGGGCGACTCCGAGTCGACCGTGGCGTAGGCGCAAGGGGAGGGCACGTGAGACCCGACGACCGCCGGGCACACCGGGACGGCCACTACGGCCGGGACAGCCGGGACACCCAGGGAGGCATCCCCGACGGCCTGCTGATCGGCATACTCGCCTTCCTCCTCGGCATGACCCTGCTGGTGTGGACGGCGACCGGCCTGGCGGCCCTGTTCGCACACGGCGCCTGGCCCGCCGGCGTCAGCTTCGCCCACACCCCCCTGGCCATGCGCTACCTGATCGAGGACCCCCACGACATCCCGGGCGCCTGGCCTGACACACCGGCGGCCCAGCTGTCGGGGTACGGACTGTTCTGGGGCCTGTTCATCGGCCAGCTCATGGTGCTGGTCGTCCTCACCGTGTTCGTGCTGGGGACGGTGGCCAGGTGGCGGGCGGTCAGAGCGGAGCGGCGCGCGGGCAAGACGGGGGGCGCGGAAGCGCCGGGGCAGCTCCCGGACAACACCGGGACCGCCCCTTCAGCGGCACCGGCCGACGTACCGGCGCCACGGACCGAGCCCGAGCCGACGGCCGCGTGGCAGGGCGGGCACCAGCCGCAGGGGGCGGTGACCGAGGTGGTGACCGAGGCGGTGACCGAGGCGGTGCCTGCGACGGAGGCCCAGAACCCGCCGCCGGCCGCACCCGCCGTACCGATGGGCGGGCGGGAGAAAGTCCTCGTGGCCCCGAAGGAAAGCCGCCGGCAGACCGCCACCCAGGCAGTCCTCGACGCCGAGGGCCCCACCCTCGTAGTCACCTCTGACCCGGCCCTCTGGCAGGCCACCAAGGACGCCCGCGCCAAACTGGGCCCGGTCCACCTCTACGACCCCACCCACCTCTGCGACACCCCGTCCCGCCTCCACTGGTCCCCCACCACGGGCTGCGAGCACAAAGAGGTCGCCGTCTCCCGCGCGGCAGCGCTCCTCGCACCGGTCCGCCCGACCGCCAAACTGGACCAGGCCCTCGCGGCGGCAGCCGAAACGCTCCTGCGCAGCTACCTCCACGCCGCCGCCATCGACGGCCGCACCATCCGCCACGTCCACCGCTGGGCCCAGGGCAACCAGGTCCAGGACGCCGTACGCACCCTCCGCACCAACCCGAAGGCCGCCCCCGGCGCGGCGGGCGAACTCGAAGCGGCCCTCACCGCGCACCCCGAACGCCGGGACATGGCGCAGGAGTTGACGACCCGGGCGCTCTCCGCCCTGCACACCGTCAACATCCGAGAGGCATGCACTCCAAACCGAACTGATGCGCTCGCCTTGGATTCCTTCATCGATGAAGGGGGCACGCTTTATCTGGTGGGTGAATCCATCGAGGACCCCCGAGCCAATCCGGGCGCCATGCCACTCCTGACGGCCCTCGCCGCAAGCGTGGTCGAGCGCGGCCGGCGCATGGCCGAACGGTCATCCTCCGGTCGCCTCGACCCACCAATGACGCTCGTCCTGGACGACGTCGCCGCCGTGGCTCCGCTTCCCCAGCTCCCGGAGCTGCTGGCCACCGGAGCGGACCGGGGTATGCCGACCCTGGCCCTGCTCCGGTCCCGGGAACAGGCCCGCTCCCGCTGGCCGCACGACGAACTCCCGGTGTAGCCGAGCCTTGGCCCTACGGCCGCTCCAGCACGAACTCCAGCTCCGTCTCCTCCGGCCGCGCGGGCAACGGCACGACAAGACCGCTCGGCACGAACCCCACCCGCCGATAGAACCGCTGCGCCCGCCCGTTCTCCTCGTGCACGATCAGCCGCACCCGCTCGGCACCCCGCGCCCAGGCCCACTCCAGCCCGGCATCGAACAGCACATCGGTCAGCCCGCTGCCCCGCTCCTCCGGCCGCACGAACACCGCGACGACATGCCCCTGCTTGCGCTCCACCGGAAACCCGGCCCAGTCGGGCACGCCCGGCTCCTCGACCAGCACGGTCAACGTCCCGACCCAGCTGCCGTCCGGCCCCTCGGCGATGATCTGCTGCGCCCCGTCGGCCCCCTCACAGGCCCCTGCGGCCCGCTCCTGCCAGAAGGAGTCCGGCCGGGCCAGTGCCTCCTCGTGCGTCTCCAGAAAGGCGAGCGACGCCACCGGATCCTGCAGCGCGGCCAGCCGCAGCTCCTTGGCGGCGGGCCACTCGTCGGCGCGTATGGACCGGATGACGTAGGCCTCGGAGTTCATGGTGCTCATGACGGCAACCGTAGTACCCGGGTACGACATCACTCACCCGGAATACTGCCCACGGCCCTGGGACAGCCGGGGAGAGGACCCGCACGATGGACCGCGTGACGCAAGAGCGAGCGAGCGAAGACCGGACGCCGGAACCCCTCACCCGGCACATCCAGCGCATCAGCCGGCGCATCCGCGCCTTCGACCGACGCCACCCCCTCGTCTGGGACCTGCACCTCACCGGCTTCTGGGTGACGGCCGCCCTGATCGACTACTACGGCGGCGGCTGGCTCAACGTCACCCGGGACCGCGACAACCCGGGTTGGCTGGTCCTCGCCCTGAGCCTCGGCCTCTCCGTCCCCCTCCTCCGCCGCCGCGCCCACCCCCGCGCCGTACTCCTCGCCATAGCCCCCTTCGCGCTGGTCAACGCCTGGACCGGCATTGCCCTCCAGGCAGTCCTGCTCCAACTCCTGGTCGTCTTCCACATCGCCCTGCGCCGCCCCAACCGCAACCTGTGGTGGGCGACGGCCCTGATCACCACGCCCATCGCGCTGATGGCCGCCCGCCACCCTCAGGGCGGCATGGACAGTGACATCGTCCCCGTGCTGATGTCCATCGCCGTGGCGATCGCGATCGGCATCACCGTCCGCACCCGCCGCGACCACACCGAGGCCCTGGAGGACCGCGCCCGCCGCCTGGAGATCGAACGCGACCAGCAGGCCCAGCTCGCCGCCGCGGCCGAACGCGCCCGTATCGCCCGCGAGATGCACGACATCATCGGCCACAACCTCTCGGTCATCACCGGCCTGGCCGACGGCGGCCAGTACGCGGCCGCCAAGTCCCCGGAGCGCGCCGCCCAGGCCCTGCACGCGATAGCCACCACCAGCCGCCAGGCCCTCGGCGAACTACGCCGCCTGCTGGAAGTCCTGCGCGACGAAGCCGAGCCCGACGCACTCGCCCCCGAACTCACCCCCCAACCCACCCTCACCGACCTGGACCAGCTCATCAACGGCGTCCGCGCCGCAGGCCTCCCCGTCCACACCACCGTCGAAGGCACCCCCAACCTCCCCCCGGGCCGCCAACTCACCGTCTACCGAGTCATCCAGGAAGCCCTCACCAACACCCTCAAACACGCGGGCCCCGGCACAACCACCCAAGTCCTGCTGTCCTACGAGGAGAAGGGCGCCGTCACCGCAACAGTCACGGACACCGGCAGAGGCGGCCCATCCCCCGACCCCGCACACCCCCCGGGCGGCCGCGGCCTCCCCGGAATGCGCGAGCGAACAGCCCTGTACGACGGCACACTTGAGGCCGGCCCACGTCCGCACCCCGAGCAGGGCTGGCGCGTCCACCTTCACCTCCCGGAGGAACCCCCGCAGTGACCACCGTCCTCATCACCGACGACCAGCCCCTCCAGCGCTTCGGCTTCCGGATGCTCCTGGAGAGCCAGGACGACATGACGGTGACCGGCGAGGCGTCCAACGGCAGCGAAGCGGTCCGCATGGCCGCGGAACTGAGCCCCGACGTGGTCCTGATGGACGTCCGCATGCCCGGCCTCGACGGCATCGAGGCCACCCGCCGCATCACCGCCGCCGGCGACCGCACCCGGGTCCTGATCCTCACCACCTTCGACCTCGACGAGTACGCCTACGCCGGCCTCCGCGCCGGCGCCTCCGGCTTCCTCGTCAAGGACGCCCAGCCGGAGGAACTCCTCTCCGGCATCCGCGCCGTGGCCACGGGCGACGCGGTGGTCGCCCCAAGCCTGACCCGCCGCCTCCTGGACGCCTACGTCCACCACCTGCCGGCCCAGAACCCCACGGACAGCCCCGAACCAACGCCCCTGGACACACGCCTGACCACCCTCACCGACCGCGAGCTCGAAATCCTCACGGTGATCGGCAGAGGCTGGACGAACACAGAGATAGCCGCACGCCTCCACCTCGCCGAATCGACGGTGAAGACCCATGTGGGCCGCATACTCGCGAAAACGGCCTCACGGGATCGAATTCAGGCGGTGATCCTGGCATACGACGCGGGACTGGTGAGGCCGTCCTGAAAACGCGAAAAGGCCCACACCATAAGGTGTGGGCCTTTTC
>JABFVM010000467.1 GCA_013362785.1 Streptomyces sp.
CCGGGGTCGGCATCCGTGCGGAGACCGGATCGGAGTGTGGGCCCCGGCCGCCGGTGTTCGTCTTGGCTACGACGTAGTGGTACGTCGCCCCGGGCGCGCCGGTGGCGTCCGCGTACCGCAGGCGGGTGCCGAAGCCGACGGGGCCGATGCCGGTCGCGATGGTCTCGAAGGGACCGTCGGCGGCGGTGGCGCGAAGCACCTTGTAGCGGGCGGAGAGGTCCGGGTCGGTCCAGGCCAGCCCCACGGCGTCGGTGCCGGTGGCCGCCTTGAGGCCGGCGGCGGTCCGGGTGGGGCGGGGCACCGACCAGACCTCGCCGTGCGCGGTGGAGGTGACGGTGACGTTGTCGAAAGCTCCGGTGCCGGTCTCGGCGTACTCCGCGTCGACGCCGAGGCAGGAGGTGAGGACCAGGCCCGCGTACACGGTGCGACCCAACTCGACTTCGCTGGCGCCCACTTGGGTCCAGCGGATGCCGTCCGGGGAGATCGCTCCGGTGCAGCGGCGGCCCCTTCGGGTCACCCGTACCCAGTAGGGCGCCCGCAGCCGGTAGCCGTCGCCCGCGCCCTCGACGTAGGGGGCCTCCAGCGGGGTCGCCGACTCGGGGAGTTCGCCGAGGTCGGAGATGGGGAAGGCGGCGGAGGTGGTGATGGCCCGCTGCTGGGTGGGCGGTACGGGTGTGCTGCCCGTGGCGGAGACCGCGCCCCCGGTCCGTGGCCGTACGGTCCACACGCCGCTCCAGGTGTGCAGCGGCAGCCCCTGGATCAGCATCGAGGCGTGTGCGGCGTCGGGGGCGAGGGAGTCGCGCAGGGTGACGCCGATCTTGGTGTACTGCGAGCTGAGCGGGAAAACGATCCGGGCGGTGATGCTGCCGTCGCCGGGGAGTCGGAGAAGGGCGCCGCGGTAGGTGTCGGCGTTGCCGGACGCCGTCAGGACGAAGCGCTCGCCGTCGAAGGCGGCCGAGCCGGGGGTCTTCACCTGGCCGATGTCCTGGGTGGACCAAGGTTCGGGGAGACCGGCGGTGGCGGCGACCTGGCTCGAATCACCGCTGCTGCCCCGGGAGTTGGTGGCGGAGGCGGTGTAGTAGTACGTCCGTCCCGCGCGGACGTCGGTGTCCCTGTACTCCGGCCTGTCGAGCCCGGCGGCCAGCTCCTCGTACGGCCCCTCGGGGCGGCTCGCCCGGCGGACGGTGTAGGTCGTCGCCCACGCGGACGGCAGCCAGGACACGGTCACGGCTGCGGGGGCGGAGTGGGAGTCGGGGTCTGGGGCGCCGATGGCGGTGACTCCCGACGGGGCCGTCGGCGCGGTCGGTGTCGGCGCCTTCGTCCCGGCGTAGGTGAAGGTGCCGAAGCCCGGCAGGTCGTCGTTGCCGCCCTCGACGAAGCGGGCGCCGCCGGTGCCTCGGAAGACGGCCGCCTCGGTGTGCGGGGTGTCGAGGCCGCGTACACCGGCGTAGTGGGCGTAGTACATCTCGTAGACCGGCGGCAGCGTGCCGCGGACCTTGTCGGAGACGGTCGTCTTGAGGTACTTGCCGGTGCGGTCGAGGTCGGGGGTGAAGGGGACGTCGCCGCCGAGGTTGTAGCGGGCGGCGTACTCGGCATTGGCGAGGATGCGGTTGCCGTCGAAGCCCCACAGGTCGACGCCCTGGTTCCAGGCGACCTGGGCGGCGTCGCCCATGAGGCCGACGGCGAGCTGCTCGTGGCCCTGGTCTCGGCCGCTCTCCTGGCCCTGGCCCGCGTCCGTGACGACGCGGCCCGGGACGCTGCCGTTTCCGGCGCCGGCCGCGGCGAACCTGAGAGCGTCCTCGAAGAGGACGGGTTCCTCGCAGAACACGCCGATCGCCAGGACGGACTGAATGGCCGTCAGGTCCCAGTTGCCGTTGGCGTAGAGCATGTAGCCGGAGATCGCCGGATACCAGACATCGAGGAAGGACCGCTCGCAACGGGCGATGTCCGCGTCCGCCCAACCGTCGTAGTCACTGTGCCGGAGCAGTTCGGCCGCGTTGACGAACTTGAAGACCTGGAGGCCGGCGCCGAGCGAGCCGTCGGCGCCGGTGACCATGGTCAGGGACGCCGACCAGGCGTCGAGGATGTCCCGTGCCTTGTCGGCGTGGGCGCGCTCGCCGGTCACGCACCACATGAGGGCGTTCTGGTAGGCGGCGGCCGAGTCGGCGACGGCCTGGTTCTGGAAGTTGGTGGGGCCGCGGCCCCAGGAGGTGATCTGGCCGGTGTTCTGGACGGGGTACGTCGACTTGGAGCGGGCGTGGGCCGCGAACGCGAGGTAGCCGTCGTGGATCGGGGATTCCTGCGCGGCGACGGCGGCCCGCATACGGGCGAGGTCGTCGGCGGTGTGCAGCAGCCCGGGGTGGGTGAAGCGTCTGGGGGCGATGTGGTTCCCGGCCGTCGCCGCCCCGGCTGTGCCGGGCAGGAGCAGTCCGCTCGCGCCCGACGCCAGGAGCAGGGCCGCGGCACCGCCGAGGAAGCCCCGGCGGCTCGTGGCGGGTGTGTCTCTCACGGTGCTCATGACGCGGCGGCCGCCTGTGCCTCAGCGGTGGTGAGGAACTTCAGGCCCAGCACGTGCTCGTTGGCGTGCAGGGGGACGAAGTCGGTGGTGAGGTACCAGGTCGGCTTCTTCATCGAGTCGGCGATGACCGTGCCGTTGACGACGAGGTTCTCGAAGGTGACGTCCTTGACCGGGTGGTCCGCGTCGTAGCCGAGCATCATGCAGGTCGCGAGCGGTTTGCCGGTGTACGAGAGGTCCTTGACGTAGACGTTCTCGATGCCGCGGCCGACCGAGGTGTTGTACTTCGTGTTGAACATGATCCGCATATGGATGAGCTGGCCCCAGCGGAAGTCCTCGACGCGCATCCCGTCCACGCGCACATTCCGGATCAGGTTGCTGTCGCCCGCGTTGAGCGCGAGGCAGCCCTGGTAGCCCAGCTGGGGCTCGCGGTGGTCGCAGACGTCGATGTTCTCGAAGAGCAGGTTCTCCAGGACCTCGGGGTTGTCGGTGTTGCCGTGGGTGCCGACGTTGATGGGGTGGGCGACGTCCGCCCAGAGCGTGGAGTTGCGGACGGTGATGTTCTTGGTGTCGCCGTAGTACTCCCAGCGGTGCGTGTAGATCGCGACGCAGTCGTCGGAGTTGCGCATGAAGACGCCGTCGACGGTGACGTTGGTGCTGGAGAAGACGTCGATGCCGTCGCCCCAGCCCTTGGAGCTGAAGGACGCCATGCCCTCGATGGTGACGTTGGTGGACTCGCCGATCTGGACGGCGTAGCCGTTCGGGTTGAGCATGGTGACGCCGCCGATGTGGATGTTCTTCGAGCCCTCGACGAGGGCCCCGCCCGCCTTGGTGCCGGCGAGCATGCCGTGACCGACGAGCCGGGCGTTCTGCACGTCCTTGAAGACGACCGTCGCCTTGAGCAGGGCGCCGCCGTCGACGTACACCGTCTTGCCGGAGGGGACGTTGAGGTATCCGTCGGCGGTGGTGTGCACGCCGGGGCCGAAGTAGAGGACGTCGGGGTCGTCCGCCGCGGGCTTCCTTCTCTCCACGGCCCGGGCGAACAGGTGCAGACAGTCGAAGAGGTCGTCGTTGATCTGGACGACGATGTTGCGGGGTCTGTCCAGGGTGAACCGGATGGTGTCGGCGAGGACTTCGGGCCTGATGCCGTACGAGTCCGGCCGCACCCGGACCTTCTGCACCCCGCCCTTGATGTACGTCACCTCGATCTCGACCTCGCCGCAGAAGTCGAAGTGGGCGAGGGAGGAGTTGAACTGCTTCTTGCTGCCGGTGTTGGGGTTGATCTCGGCGAGGGTGGGCCGGTGGACGCCGAGCGTCTGCCAACCACCCCCGGCGATACGGGCCTTGACGGTGAAGCTGCCGGTGTTGACCGGGGCGCCGGACGGCACGGCGTACGTCACCAGGCGCGGCTCGGTCGCGGACGCGTCGGCCGTGGACGCGTCGGCCCGGGCCGTCATGGCCGTCAGCTGGGTGAGACCGGCGGCGAGGACGGTGGCGCCCGCCGCCTGGAGGGCGGTACGGCGGGACAGGGGCGTGTTCATGCGGGGGCTCCTAAGCAACAGGTCGGAAAGCGGGGCTACTTGAGCCCGGACGTGGACATCCCGGCGACGAAGCCGCGCTGGGCGACGAGGAAGATCAGCAGGATCGGGACGACGTACATCACGGAGGCGGCGGCCTGGAGGTTGGTGACCGGGGTGCCGGCCGAGGTGACATAGGTCGACATGACCGCGACCGCGAGGGTCGTGCGGTCGGTGGACAGCAGGAGCTGGGGCGCGATGTAGTCGCCCCAGGTCCAGGTGAAGGCGATCACGAAGCTCGCGGAGAGCACCGGCCAGGACTGCGGTAGGAAGATCCGCCAGAAGATGGCCGTGTAGCCGCAGCCGTCGACGATCGCGGCCTCCTCCAGCTCGCGGGGCAGGCCGGCGAAGAACTGGCGGAAGAGGAAGACCAGATAGGGGGCGGCGGACAGGCCCCACAGCACCCACGGCCAGTAGGTGTCGACCATGCCGAGCTTGGCGAAGATCAGGTAGGTCGGCAGCAGGGTGATCATCTGGGGCAGCATCATCGAGCCGAGCAGGATGCCGAACAGGGTCTTCTTGCCGGGCGCGTCGAGGCGGGCGAAGCCGAAGCCGACCCAGGCGGAGCTGAGGGTGACGAGGGTGGCGTAGATGAGCGCGATGACCAGGGAGTTGCGGGCGTAGCCGAGGAAGTCGATGAGGTTGAAGGCGTCGGCGAGGTTGTGCCACTGGACCTGGTCGGGCAGCCAGTGCACGGGCGAGGCGGCCAGTTCGGCGGGGGTCTTCAGGCCGGAGACGACCAGCCAGCCGAAGGGGCCCAGGAACAGCCCGGTGATCGCGACGAGGACGGTGTAGAGGACGAGACGGTTCACTCGTATCCGGGGCGCGGGCTGGGGGGTCGGGCTCGTGGCGGTCACTTCTTCGCCTCCGGGTCGACGTTGTAGAACACCACGCCGGACGTGAACCTGAAGATCAGTCCGGTCACGACGAGGATCAGGACGAAGAGCACCCACAGCAGCGCGGAGGCGTAGCCGTAGCGGCCGAATGCGAAGTACTCCGCGAACACGTGCATCATGTAGAGGTAGTTGGACTGCGGGAGCGCGGTGATACCGGCCGGGGTGGGGTCGGGGGCCAACAGCAGCGGCATGATGGTCTGCACCGAGGCGATGACGCCGGTCACGGTCTGGAAGAGCAGTACCGGTGACAGCAGCGGCACGGTGATGCTGCGGAAGCTCCGCCAGGCGCTCGCGCCGTCGAGGCGGGCCGCTTCGAGGAGCTCGCGGGGGATGTCCTGGAGGCCGGCCAGCGAGATGATCATGATGTTTCCGGCCGTCCAGAGCACCGTCATGATCAGTACGTAGCGGGCGTAGGGGTCGGCGAGCCAGCCGAGGGCGTCGATGCCGAAGAGGTTCAACGCGCCGTTGGCGGCGCCCGAGTTCTGGTCGAAGAGCTGCTTGAACGCCAGGCCCGCGCCCACCGGCGGCACCACCGCGGGCAGATACAGCAGGGTGCGGAACAACCCGCGTGCCTTGAGCGGCCGGTTGACCAGTACGGCGAGCCCGAGCCCCGCGATGATCGACAGCGGCACCGAGGTGATCGCGAACAGACCCGTGCGGCCCAGGGAGTTCCAGGTCTGGGAGTCGGCGAACAGTTCGCGGTAGTTGCCCAGCCCGACGTAGTGCCAGTTGGGCGAGACGCCGTCGAAGGTGGTGAAGCTCAGCCACAGCGCGTACGCCATCGGCGCGACGGTCAGCAGCGCGAACCCGGCGACCCAGGGCGAGACGAACAGGTAGAACGCCCGGTGCCTGCGGGTGGCGATGGAGGTGTGCGGCCGGGGCCGGGCCTGGCCCGCCGCCGGGGCCGGTCCGCGCCGGTCCGTGACCGGGGGGATCTGATCGACCGTCATCCCACTTGCTCCTTACCGCGCTTGAGTTGCTCGTTCATGGCCGAGTTCAGGCGCCGGGCGAGGACATTGACCGACATGTCGCCATTCATGGCGGCCGGGGCGATCTGGTTGAAGAGACCGAGCAGCGAGTCCGCGGAGGCGTACGGCGTGAAGGCGATCACCGAGTAGTGCTTCAGCTCGGCCTCCTGCACCTTCAGCACTCGCTGCTGGTAGTCCTCCTGGGCGGGCATCAGCGGGCGCAGTGACTTCAGGGTCGGGATGCCCCAGCCGCCGGAGGCGCGTGCCTTGGCCGGCGCCTCGCCGAAGAACCACTCGAAGACCCGCCAGGCGGCGTCCTTGTTGTGGGACTTGCTCGGCATCCAGAAGCCGGTGCCGGCCTGGCAGGGACTGACCCGGGTGCCGCCCTCGAAGACCGGGGCGGGGGCGAGCCGGGACAGCGGCGCCAGCTTCTTGTCGGCGTTGATCAGGCCACCGAGCCAGTAGCCCGAGTTCGACATGGCCATCCGGTTCGCCTGGAAGGTGGGCCCGTCCCAGGTGTTGGGGTCGGGCTGGATGATGCTGGGCCCGACCTTGGTCCGGCAGTAGTCGATGTACCAGCCGAGCGCCTTGCGGGCCTCGGGGGCGGTGAAGTCGACCCGGGAGAAGTCGTCGGTGAAGAGGCTCCCGCCGGCGGCCACCGTGAGGCTCGCCAGGAGGTTGGGGGTGGACACGCCGTTGTAGCTGCCGCCGAACACGGTCGTCTGGCCGCTCTTGCGCCGGGTCAGCCGCTCGGCCTTGTCCAGCCACTCCTCGTAGGTGACCGGCTCCAGCTCCGACGGGTAGTCCACTCCCGCGTCGTCGAAGAGTCCGGTGTTGTACCAGAACATGGAGTCCTGGGAGAAGTCCTTCGCCATGCCGTAGCGCGGGCCCCTGCCCTGGATGCGCCCGTCGTAGCGCCACAGGTCGTTGACCGGATCGAGGTCGTCGAGCTTGAGGACGCTGCTCTTGGCGAAGTACGGGTCCAGGTCCTCCATCACACCCCGGGCCGCGTAGTACGGGGCGTCGACGGCACCGATGCCGCGCACCAGGTCGGGCGGGTTGCCGTTGGTCATCATCGCGATCAGCTTGCTGGTGCTGAACAGCACCGTGTTGATCCTGATGCCGAGGTCGCTCCGGGCCTGCTTGATCAGCTCCGGCGAGATGTCGTCGGCCTTGGCCATCACCGTGACGGTCTCGCCGGATCCGCCGACGGAGTTCGACACCTGCATCGCACAGCCGCTCAGCGCCGCCGCACCGGCCGCGGCCCCGCCCGCGGAGAGGCTGAGAAAGCGGCGGCGACTCAGCGGGGCACCGACATGGGGGCGTCGCATGAGCGCACCACCTCCTGTTCTGGCGAGATCCAGCCATATGGCAACCGGTTGCCACTACGTTGGGGCAGAGCTTCTTCCGGACCGGATACGGCGTCAAGAGCCTCGACGAGTTTTCGAAAACACCGTGTAGCGTCGACCAATGGGAACCGGTTGCCATCCGGCTGTAGTCCCGAGGCGCGCGGGAACCTCAGGAAACCGATTTCAATGGGACGCCCTCGACTCGGGCGATTGACCGTCCCCCCCACCGGTTCTACGGTAGAAGACGCTTTCAGAAAACGTTTCCTCCGTGTCTCAACTCAGTGTCTCAGGAGAGCCATGCCCAGCCCGCTCCCGCCGAGGGCCGTGTTCGCGATGGATCCGGTGCACCTCCCCCTGCTCTTCCCGCCGCCGCTGATGACCCGGCTGAGGCAGACGTCCGAGCTCGACCCGGCGCTCGTCGTACGGGACTTCACCGACCCCGCGGCGGCCGGGATCCTCGCCCGGACCGAGGTGCTGATCACCGGGTGGGGCTGCCCCCGCCTCGACACCGACGTCCTCGCCGTCGCGCCGAAGCTGCGCGCCGTACTGCACGCGGCGGGGTCGGTCCGCTCGCTGGTCGGGGACGCCCTGTGGAAAGCCGGTGTCGTCGTGTCCAGTGCGGTGACCGGCAACGCGCTGCCCGTCGCCGAGTACACGCTGGCCATGATCCTGCTCGCCGGGAAGGACGCGTTCACCTTCCGCGAGCGGTTCAGGAGCACACACGCCTATCCGACCCACACCGAGACCGCCGCGATCGGCAACGTCGGGCGCCGCGTCGGCGTCATCGGCGCGTCCCGTGTCGGGCGACGGCTGCTGGAGCTGTTGCGGCCGTTCGACTTCACGGTGCTGCTGCACGATCCGTACGTCAGCGCCGGTGAGGCCGCCGAGCTGGGCGCGGAGTTGGTGTCGCTGGAGGACCTGCTGCGGCACAGCGACATCGTCAGCCTGCATGCGCCGGACATCCCCGAGACGTACCGGATGCTCGACGGGGAGCGGCTCGCTCTGATCCGGGACGGCGGGGTGCTGATCAACACCTCGCGCGGGGCGTTGGTCGATCCCGAGGCGCTCGCGGACGAGCTGGTCTCGGGGCGGCTGCACGCGGTGCTCGACGTGACCGAGCCGGAGCCGTTGCCCGCGGGGTCGCCGCTGTATCACCTGCCCAATGTCTTTCTGACTCCTCATATCGCCGGGTCGCTCGGGAACGAGCTGGAGCGGCTGGGGCGGATCGTGGCGGAGGAGTTGGAGCGGGTGGTGGCGGGGGCGCCGCTGGGGCATGAGGTGCGGTTGGCGGATCTGGCTCGGGTGGCTTGAGTTGGGCGGGGTGTGCCGGGGTGCCGGGGAGGGGCACACCGGTCCTCCACCGGTCCCCCGCGGTCCCACTGCCCCGGAGAACCCATGGGATACGGTTTCCGTGAGGCAGGCGAGACGTGTGAAGGAGCCGCAAGGGTGAGTCAGCGCAAGGCGTCCGGCGACGCCGGTCGGGCCACCATCCGGGACGTGGCGGAGCGCGCGGGTGTCTCCGTCGCCAGCGTGTCGCGCGTGCTGTCCGGCAACTACCCGGTGTCGGAGGATCTGCGCCGGCGCGTGATGAAGGTCGTCCGCGACCTGGACTACGTCACCAACGCCCACGCCCGCTCCCTGGCCGGCGGCGGCACACCCACCGTGGCCATCCTCATCAACAACATCACCGGCGCCGCCTTCGCCCATGTCGCGAAGGGCGTGGAGGGCGCCGCCACCCTGCGCGGCTGGCTCTCCCTGGTGGGCACCACCGGCGACGACCCCGAGCGGGAGCTCGCCCTGGTCAACCTCATGCGGCAGCAGGGCGTCGCCGCCGTGGTGCTGCTGGGCGGCGCCTACGACTACGACGAGTACCAGCTGCGCATGGCCCGGTTCGCCCGCTCGCTGGACGCGGCCGGGTCCCATCTGGTGCTCGTGGGCCGGCCGCCGCTGGAGGGTGACGTACCGGCCACGACCGTCGACTACGACAACGAGGGCGGCGCCTATGCCATGGCCAGCCATCTGTTGTCCGCCGGGCATCGGAGAGTGCTCGTGCTGCCCGGGCATGCCGAACTCACCACCGCTCAGGGGCGGTTGAGGGGTGCCCAGCGGGCGTTCGAGGCGTACGGCGTTCCCTTCGAGCCGGGGTTGGTGCGCCACGGCCCGTACGACTACGAGCACGGGTACGAGGCCGTCGAGGCCGCCCTGGAGGAGACGCCGGACTTCACCGCCGTGCTCGCCGGGACCGATGTGGTCGCGGCCGGTGCCATGCAGGCCCTGCGCGCGGCCGGGCTGCGGGTGCCGGACGACGTGTCGATCGTCGGCTACGACGACATCCCGCTCGCCTCCCAGCTCACCCCCCAACTCACCACCGTGCATGTGCCGTACGAGGAGATGGGGCGGGTGGCGCTGCGTGCCGTCGCCGACCGGCGGGAGGGCACCGGGGGGCGCCGCAGGGGCAGCGACGGCGACCATCTGGTGCTGGGCACCCATGTCGTCGTTCGCAACTCCGTACGGCCGCCGCGTCGGCCCGACTGAGCAAGCGTTACGTAATCGGTTTCCCCAAGATTTTCACGTCTATCCCGTACTGCGGGGCAGCTTGGCTCCAGCCCTCCCCAGGGTCAGTCGAGCACCTCTGACCTGCGACTATTCCCTCCTCGGAGGCGGTTGCCGACGCACTGCCGTACCCGGCCTCCGCAGCGCTCCGCCGCAACAAATTGCCGCGCACCTCTTGCTATGAGCAGAGCCGTCGTCCTACCGTCCCTGCAACCGCTTACTACAGCTTCTGCTTGGCCGACCCCCCGCAACCGCGAGCCGACGTCTTCGGCCGCCGTTCCTGGCCGGCACCGACGAGCCGCCGTCCTCTCGTTCTGAGAACGCCCAATTCCGAAGGATCAGGGTCAGATGAACTTCACCAGCCCCCGGAGAAGGTTCGCCTCCGCCGCCGTCGCGGGAATCGCTCTGACAGGTCTGCTCGCCGCCTGCGGCGGTAACGACTCCCAGGACTCCGGGTCGGGGTCCAAGGGGTCCGGCCCGGTCACCCTGGACTTCTGGGGCTGGGCCAACGGGCAGGAGGCCGTCGTCAAGGCGTTCAACGCCTCGCACAAGGACGTCCAGCTCAAGTACACCAAGGTCACCGACCAGCTGACGATGCAGAAGCAGCTGACCAACGCCGTCAAGGCGGGCAACGCGCCGTGTCTGCTGCAGAACACCGGCGAGTATGTGACCAGTTGGGTCTCGCAGGGTGCGCTCGCCGACATCACGCAGTACGTCGAGTCGAGCAAGGACAAGTTCAACGCCGGGTCGTGGGCGACCGGGCAGGTGCAGGGCAAGGTGTACGGGGTGCCGACCGCATCGGCGCCGGCCTTCACCATCTACCGGACCGACCTCTTCGAGAAGTACGGGCTCAAGGCGCCGGCGACCTGGGACGACTTCATCGCCGCGGGCAAGGAGCTGAAGAAGCACAACGTCAAGATCACCAACTACGCCGGTGAGGACCCGAGCACCCTGGAGGTGCTGGCGATGCAGGCCGGGGCGCACTGGTACGGCATCGACGGCGATTCATGGGTCGTGAACTTCCAGGACGCGGGCACGCTGAAGGCCGCGAAGGTGATCCAGGAGATCGTCGACAACGATCTGAATTCCAAGTTGTCGTTCGCGGATTACGCCGCCGTGCAGCGCAATTACGACAACGGGGGCACCGCGACCCGGCAGATCTCCACCTGGCAGATGTCCGGCATGGTGCAGAACTTCACCAAGTCCTTCGGCAAGTGGGCGCTTTCGCCCTGGCCGACCTTCAAGGGCGAGGCGGCGAAGACGCCGGCCGGGACCAATCAGAGCGGCAATCTGACGCTGGTGACGCAGGACTGCGAGAACAAGGAGCAGGCCGCTGCGGCCGCGCTGTGGATGTCCACCGATTCCGGTGCCGTGAAGACCATGGCCAGCCCGGAGACCGGGAGCGGTGTGATGCCCGCGCTGGCCGACAGCAATTCGTATGTCTCCGCGGCGATTTCGGAGAAGCTGCTCGGGAAGAACTACGAGCCGGCGAAGAAGGTGGTCACCGACAGCCTGGGCACCATCACCACCGACTGGACCTTCGGGCCGAACTGGACCGCGATGTTCACGGAGATGCAGGACGAGTGGGCCAAGGTCGTCAGCAAGGAGCAGAAGGTCACCGATCTGCTGGCGCACATGCAGAAGTGGACGGTCGACGACCTGAAGCAGCGCGGCATCAGCGTCAAGGGCTGAGGCAGACCCGATGATTCGCTCCCAGCGCTGGAAGGGCGCCGCGTTCACGGTGCCCTTCCAGCTCGGCTTCGTATTCCTCTATCTGCTCCCGATCGGGTACGCCGTTTATCAGTCGCTGTTTCTGCAGAAGCAGTCCGGGCTCGGGCTCGGCGGTGCGACCACGGAGTTCGTCGGGCTGGAGAACTATCAGAACGGGCTGACCGATTCGGCGTTCATGACCTCCATCCTGCGGGTGGTGCTGTTCGCCTGTGTGCAGATTCCGTTCATGCTGCTCGTCAGCCTGGTGCTGGCGCTGTTCCTGGATGCGGTCGGCTCGAAGATGGCCGGGCGGTTCCGGATTCTGCTGCTGGTGCCGTACATGATTCCGGGCGTGGTCGCGGCCGTCGTATGGGTCAATCTCTACAGCCCCGAGGTGGGCCCGCTGACTCCGCTCGGGGAACTGTTCGGGTTCGACTGGAACTTCTTCGCGCCGTCCATGGTGTGGCCGGCCATCGGCAATCTGCTGACCTGGCACGGCATCGGCTACAACATGGTGATCATCTACGCGGCGCTCCAGGGCGTGCCGCGCGAGCTGTTCGAGGCCGCGCGCCTCGACGGTGCCTCGGAGCTGCGGATCGCGCTGAGCATCAAGATCCCGTTCGTGCGCGGGGCGCTCGTCCTGACGGCGCTGCTGTCGATCATCCAGATGCTGCAGATCTTCAACGAGCCCGCGCTGTTCCGGAACGTGACCCCGCAGACCGTCAGCGACAGCTTCACCCCGATCATGATCATCTACAACCAGGCGTTCAACGCCGGCAACTACCACTACGCCGCGGCCCTTTCGGTGCTGCTCGCCCTGATCCTGGGTGTCGCGTCCTTCCTCTTCTACCGGCTGACCTCAAGGGAGGCGGACTGATGGCACTGACCGCCCATCGGAAGGAGAAGGGGGCGGCGGCCGGGGCCGCGCCGCCCGGCGGAGGCGGCGTTCGCCGGCGTACCCGTCCCGATCCGGCCGCCCGTTCGCGCGGAGGGCAGCGGTTTGTGCTGCTCGGGCTGGTGCTGGCCAGTGTCTACAGCCTCTTCCCGGTGTACTGGCTGATCATCGCCGCGACCAAGGACCGAGTGGGGCTGTACCAGAGCAACGGGCTGTGGTTCTCGGGCTGGCATCTGTGGGACAACCTGCAGCAGGTGTTCACCTACGACGACGGCATCTTCGTGCGCTGGACCGCCAACTCGTTCCTGTACGCCGGTGTCGGCTCCCTCGGCGGCACGCTGATCGCGCTCGCGACGGGCTACGGCCTCGCCCGCTTCGACTTCCCCGGGCGGAGCGCGGTGTTCGCGGCCGTGGTGGGTTCCTTCCTGATCCCCATCGCGCTGCTCACCCTGCCGCTGTACCTGCTCTTCTCGGCGATCGGCATGGTGGACACCCCCTGGGCGATGCTGATCCCGTGTCTGATCAACCCGTTCAGCGTCTATCTGGCCAAGGTGTACACCGAGGCCACGATCCCGTTCGAGCTGCTGGAGGCGGCCCGTATCGACGGCGCCGGTGAGCTGCGGATCTTCTTCAGCATCGTGCTGCGGATGATGACGACGGGCGGCGCGACGGTCTTTCTGCTCGCGTTCGTCAACACCTGGAACGCCTTCTTCCTGCCGCTGACCGTGCTGCGCGGCGAGGAGAACTGGACCCTCAACCTGGGCCTCTACAACTGGTCCGGCAAACGGCAGGAGTCGGGCATCGACGTGACCAGTCTGGTCCTGACGGGCGCGCTGCTCTCCATCATCCCGATGGCGATCATGATGGTGGCGATGCGGCGCTACTGGCGGAGCGGCGTCACCCTGGGAGCCCTCAAGTGACCGTCGCCACAGGAGAGTTCGAATGACCCTGCTGCACAATCCGGTCATCCGCGGTTTCGCCCCGGACCCCTCCCTGGTCCGGGTCGGCGACTGGTACTACGTGGCGACGAGTTCGTTCGAGTGGTTCCCGACGATCCCGGTCCACCGCTCCCGCGACCTGGCGCACTGGGAGTACGCGGGCCATGTCCGGGGCGCGGTCCCCGGCGACTCCCTGGCCGGTGTCCCGGACTCCGGTGGCGTCTGGGCGCCGTCGCTGAGCTGGGACGGGGAGCGGTTCTGGGTGGTGTACTCGGTCGTGCGCTCGGTCGGGACGCCGTACTTCGATCTGGACACCTATGTCTGTACGGCCACGGAAGTGGGCGGCGAGTGGAGTGCCCCGCGGCGCATTGCCAGTCATGGCTTCGACCCGGCGCTCTTCCACCACGGCGGGCGGCTGTGGCTGCTCAACCTGCAGAGCGACCATCGGCCGGGCGGGCGGCGGTTCGCGGGGATCGTCCTGAGCGAGCTGGACCGCGAGACGCTCGCTCCGGTCGGGGACACGCATCTGCTGGTCCAGCGTGAACGGCTCATCGAGGGGCCGAAGTTGCTGTGGCGGGACGGCTGGTTCCTGCTGGTGCTCGCGGAGGGCGGCACGGGGGTCGAGCACGGCGTGCTGGTGGCGCGCAGCCGTGCCGTCACCGGGCCTTACGAGTTCGACAGCCGGCCCCTGCTGACGACGCGCGACGATCCGTCGGTGCCGTTGCAGAAGGCCGGGCATGCCGAGCTGGTCGAAACGCCGGGCGGCGAGTGGGTGATGAGCCACCTCGCGGCGCGGCCGTTGCGGACCCCGGACGGACCGCGCTGTCCCCTCGGCCGCGAGACCGCGATCCAGGCCGTGACCTGGGACGAGGCGGGCTGGCCGAGGCTGCGGCAGGGCGGTTGGCATCCGGCGACCGAGGTCGAGGTCGAGGTCGAGGTACCGACGGAGCCGGCCGAGCCAGGGCCTCGGCCCACCGACCCCGACGAGCCGTTGGGCTGGCCCTGGAGCACCCTGCGCGGCCACGCCGACCCGCGCTGGGCCGACACCACCACCCGCCCCGGCTGGATCCGGCTGACCGGCCGGCACGGTCCCGAGTCGCGGTGGGCGCACAGTCTGCTGGCCCAGCGCATCACCGAGCACCAGGCGGAGGCCGAGGTCACCGTGGAGGCGCGGCCGGACACCTTCACCCAGGCCGCCGGGCTGGTCCTCTGGTACAACACGGAGGCCTATCTGAGCCTGGACCTCACCTGGGCGGAGCCCGAGGGCGAAGGCCAGCACGGGCAGCAGTGGCGGGCGGAAGGCCGTACGGTGCTGCGTCTCGTGGAGCGTGAGGAGTCCGGCACCCGGCAGGTGGCGGTCCTTGACGTGGACGCGAGTGCGCCGTTGACCTTGGGCGTGCGGGTCGACGCCGGGCGGGCGCGGTTCTGGTACGTCCGTGCCGGTGTGCGCACTCCGGTCGGGCCGCCGCTGGACTTCACCAAGCTCTCCGACGACCACGGCACCGGGCTGCGCTTCACCGGGGCGATGGCGGGCGTGCATGCGGTGGATCTGGTCGACGCCGCGTTCACGGCCGACTTCACGGGATTCCGGCTCACCTGCCGGCCGTCCTGAGCCTGTCCCAAGCCTGTCCAGAGCCTGTCCCGAGCCTGTCCAGAGCCTGTCCCGAGCCTGTTCGAGGTTTCGAAAGCCATAGCCCGTACGGACCTTGCGAACTCCGTCCTCTTCCGGACTCATTGCGGTGAACCTAGGGTAGGAAGCGCTTACTGTTTCCGTGCTGGTCGAAAACTTTTCATGGCCCTCGGGCGGGCCGGAGAGGTGGTTCCCGATGGTCCGTACGGGCAGTGCGAGCACGGCGGCCGGGCCGACCCTGGCGGTCGTGGCCCGCGAGGCCGGGGTCTCCGTGCCGACCGCGTCCAAGGTGGTCAACGGCCGTGAGGACGTGGCCCCCGAGACCCGCCGCCGGGTCACCGAGGCCCTGGACCGGCTCGGCTATGTCCGCAGACCCCGCTTCGACGCGGCGAAGACGCCGGGTCTGGTGGACCTCGTCGTGCACTCGCTGGACACCTCGTGGTCGGGCGCGGTGCTGCACGGGGTGGAGGCGGCGGCGCACGACGCGGGTCTGGAGGTCGTGGTCTCCGCCGGCCTGAACCGGACCCGGGGCAGCCGTCCGGAGCGGGGCTGGCTGGACAAGCTGATCGCGCGCGGCTCCTCAGGGGTGCTGTTCAATCTGGCCGAGCTGACGGCGTCGCAGTACGCCTGGCTGGAGCAGCACCGCATCCCGTTCGTGATGATCGACCCGGTCCTTGAGCCTCCGTCGGGCGTGGTGTCGGTGGGCGCCGCGAACTGGCACGGCGGGGTGACGGCGACCGAGCACCTCCTGGCGCTCGGCCACGAACGCATCGCCGTCATCGCCGGTCACCAGCGCAAGATGTGCAGCAACGCCCGGGTGGCCGGCTACCGCTCCGCGCTCGCCTCGGCCGGCCTGCGGCACCGCCCCGAGTACATCCGCCACGCCGGTTTCGACGAGAGCGTCGCCCACCGCCGCACGCTGGACCTCCTCGACCTGCCCGAGCCGCCGACGGCCGTGTTCGTCTGCTCGGACCGGATGGCCCTCGGTGTCTACCAGGCCCTGGCGGAACGGGGGTTGAGCGTGCCCGACGACATGAGCGTCGTAGGGTTCGACGACCTCCCGGAGGCCCGCTGGATCGCCCCGTCCCTCACCACGGTCCGCCAACCGCTGTCGGAGATGGCGGCGACGGCCCTGCGTCTGCTGGTGCGGATGATGGACGGGGAACGGCCGGAGAGCACACGTACGGAGTTGTCCACGCGGTTGGTGGAGCGGTCGAGCACGGCTGCACCACGCGAGCGATCCGCTCACTGAGTCCCCCCCGGCCGCACCCTTCCGGCCCATCGCCCGGCCGGGCTGGCAGCACGCGCTTTCATTGGACCGAGAGGGTGGTCGGTGCGCCGCTCGGGCCGGGTGACCCGGAGAAGACGATCTTGGCTGCTAGCTTCGCGAGCTGTCGGGGAAGTCCCGCAGGCGTCGAGCCGAGGCGGGGCCATCGCTATGAGCTGAGGCGAGGGTGACGGGTATGAGCGAAGAGCCGGAGCAGCCGGCGGTGGCTCCGTTCAAGCGCAGGAGTTTCCTGGCGTCGGCGGCCCTGGCGGCCGGGGCCCCGGCCGTGACCGCCGGTCCGGCGCAGGCCGCCGCACCGGCCGCGGTCACCGGTCCAGCACCGGCCGTCGTGCCGGCGGCGGGAGTACCGGCGGCAGCGGCAGCGGCATCGACGGCCGGCGCGCAGCTCGCCGCGCCCGGACTCGGGACCGTGGCGCGGCTGTTGGCCGTTCCCGAGACGGATCGCGGAGTCGAGTGGCTCAAGTCGGCTCTTCAGGTCGCCGTGGCACTCGAACTGTCCACCATCCCGCCGTACTTGAGCGCCTGGTGGTCCGTGAAGGACCATGGCAGCGAGGTCGGGCGGATGCTCCGGCGCATCGTCGGCGACGAGATGTTCCACCTGAGCATCGCCTGCAACCTGATCGTGGCCCTGGGCGGAAGGCCGCGAATCAAGGCCGCCGCGCCCGTCTTCCCGGGCCCGCTGCCCGGCGGTGTGCGCGCCGGAGTGACCGTCTACCTGTCGGGCCTCACCAAGCCCTTCGTGCGCGACGTGGCGATGGCGATCGAGTCCCCCGAGGAGCCGCTCACCCGCAGCGTGCACCCCTCGCCCACCGTCGGCCAGTTCTATTCCGGCGTGCTGAACGCGTTCCGCGTCGTGCGGCCGGACCTGACGGCGCGCGGGCAGCTGTCCGTGCATGTCGGCGGTGACGACCTGCGGCCCATCGAGACCCTCGACGACGTCGAGAGCGCCATCGGCATCATCAAGGAGCAGGGCGAGGGCACCGACGGCACCCCGGAGGATCCCTTCGAGAACGACGAACGGGCGCACTACTACGCCTTCGGCGAGATCTACCACGGCCGGGAGCTGCGCGAGACCGACGACGGCTACAGGTACGTCGGCGGCCCCGTGCCGTTCCCCGACGCGCGCCCCATGGCCCCGGTCCCGGTCGGCGGCTGGCCCAACCCGTCGCCCGAGGTCAAGGTGCTCCTGCACCGTTTCGACGCCACTTACAGCAGCGTGCTGGACACCCTCGACGCGGCCTGGGCCGGTGGCGGCGAGCGCGCCCTGAAGGCAGCCGTCCACTCCATGCACGGGCTGGAACGGCCCGCCGTGGAACTGATGGAGACCCCGATCCCCTACGCCCCCGGCAGCACCTACGGCCCCCAGTTCCGCGCGCTCCGCCGACGGATCTGACCACAGACCCTCAGGGCGAGGGAAAGACGGAGGGCCACTCCTCGGAGTGGCCCTCCGTCACGTCGCATCAGGCGCGCCTCGCCGCCCAGTCGATCCCACCCAGCAGATGCGCCCGGAAGTCCGGGTCCCCGTACGCCTCGTCGGCATGACCGAGAGCCGTGTAGAAGACCCGCCCCGCTCCCTGCGCACGGCACCACACCAGCGGATGGTCCTCCCCCATTCCGCCCCCGTCGTACGACGACTCGTCGGCGCGCACCAACACCCGTACCGCGCCCCGGGGGTTGCGGCGGAAGTCGTACCACTCGTCGACGAAGTCCCATACGGCGGGCAGATGCCGGGTGGCCGGATGGTCCCGGTCCTCGACGAGCGCCTTGCCGGGCTGGTACTCGGGGTGCCGGTCGAACCAGGCGCCCAGCAACTCGCCGTAGTACGGCCAGTCGTACTCGGTGCAGGCCGCCGCGTGCACGCCCACGAATCCGCCACCCGACTCGACGTACGCGGCGAGCCGCTCGCGCCCGGCGGCGGTGAGCACCTCGCCGCTGGTGGAGAGGAACACGACGGCCGCGTAACCGTCGAGGGATTCCTCGAAGGCCGCGGGGTCCTCGGTGTGCTCCACCTCGAAGTCGCCGAGCGTGCGCAGGGCTTCGACGCCGGCCGGGATGGACGCGTGCCGGTAGGCGGTGGTGCGGGTGCAGACGAGGAGTCGTACGGCCATGCGGTGGAGCCTAGGGGAGCCGGGGTCGGGGTCCCACCGCTGCCGGTGATCGGAAATTTTCGGTCACCGTCCGCCGCCCGGACCCCCTCCGGGAACCGGCCAACAGGGCGGGCGGTTGGGTCGATTCGGGCCCGCACCCGTCCCACTCCCCACGACAATGCGTGTATGACCCATGACTGGCAGCAACAGATCCACGCGCTCCACGCCGAGATGATCCGCCGTGACGACCCCGCCGCCTGGGTGCGGGAGGCCGACGCGGTGGACGCCTCCGTGCTGTATCCCGGGTTCGCCCTGCGTGGGCCGGTGTTCGGGGTCGCCGTGCAGGATCCGGCGGTGGGGCCCGAGTGGCGGGTGCTGAAGCCGGTCGTGAACGGGATGCCGCAGATGTGCCGGGACTCGCTCAACACCCATCTGTGGTTCCGCGCCAAGGACGACACCGACGATCCCGCCGAACGGCGTGAGCTGCTCGCCGCCGTGGACGTGCTGGAGCGGGAGTCGGTGAACGAGGTCGAGGTGTGCGGGGCGCGCTACCGGATCGTGCGCGGGGACGAGTTCACGCGCTGCGACGACGAGAACCGGCTGGAGCCGCCCCGGCCCACCGACCCGGAGCCGGTCGACCGCACCTGGGAGTGGCGCGCCGAGCACACCCCCTCCCCCGACCTGGACCTCGCCCTCGACCCGGACCCCATGGACGACGGCCCGATGGCGGGCGCCCTGCGGGCGGGGCTGCGCGGCTTCGCGTACCGGGGCATGCGGTTCCCCACCGAGGTACGCCGTGAATCGGAACGCGCCGTGGGCTCGCACCCGGGGATCGTGCTGCTGCCCACCTGCTTCGCCGTGGTCGAGCGGGAGCGGACCGGATGGGAGCCGTCCCTCGCGCTCCAGGCCACTCCGCACGACGCCCGGCGGGTGCTCTATGACGCCATGATCGAGATGTGGCCGATGCTGTACAAGTTCGACGACGAGAAGAAGGCCGCGTACAAGAAGGCGGCCGAGGAGTTCCGGGCGCTCGAACGCGCCGACGAGGCCCGGGTGGCGGGGCGCCGGTTCCAGGTCTGCCGTGTCGAGCGCATGGTCAGGATGGGCCCCGACGGCCCGGAGACCCCGCGCCCCTCGGACGTCGACGAGTACGGCCCGATGAAGATCCATCCGACGCTGCTTGAGGACGGCACGGTCGTCTTCGAGGAGTGATCACCACCTTCCTCCGACGGGTGGCAGCCCCGGTCCGGCGCACAGGTGTTCCATAACGCGTGCCGCTGTGCGTAGCCTCAACTGCGATGAACGCCATCCCCGCGCTTCTCGACCACCTCGTCCTCGCGACGCCGGACCTGGCCGCCACGGTCGCCGACTTCGCCCGGCGCACGGGCGTGACCCCCGCCCCGGGCGGCACACATGTCGGGCTCGGCACCCGTAACCACCTGGTGTCGCTGGGAGGCACCAGGTACCTGGAGATCATCGGCCCGGACCCGGAGCAGTCCGCGCCGGGGCAGCCCCGCCCCTTCGACGTCGACGGGGTGACGGCCGCGCGCACGGTCACCTGGGCGATCAGCCCGCCCGACCTGGACGCGGCGATCGAGAACGCCCGGGCCCAGGGCTACGACCCCGGGTCCGCACAGGAGATGAGCCGCCGCCGGCCCGACGGCACCCTGCTGAAGTGGCGGCTCACCGACGGCGACGACGCCCACCCCTCCGGCCTGGTCCCCTTCCTCATCGACTGGGGCACCTCACTCCACCCCACCGCCTCCGGCCTCCCCACCACCCCGCTGCTCGCCCTCTCGGCGACCGCCCCCGACCCGGCCGCGATCCGCCCCCTGCTGGCCTCCCTGGGCACGAGTCTCGACCTCACGACGGGCCCGGTGGGAATGTCCTTCACGGTGGACACACCGAGGGGCCCGGTGACCTTCGACTAGGCGGGCCGGGTATCGGGGATCCTCTCCGGCGTCCGATTCCTTCAAGACCGGCCGCTCCCCGCCTGCCTACGGTGGCCGCATGACTCCACGATTCGACGCCATCGGCCTCGTCGTCTCCGACATGGCCGCCTCCATCACCTTCTACCGCCGCCTCGGCTTCACCTTCCCCGAGGGCTCCGAGAACGAACCGCACGCCGAGGCCCAACTGCCGGGCGGGTTGCGTCTGTTGCTCGACACGGAGCGAACGGTGCGGTCCTTCCTGCCGGAGTGGCAGCCGCCGACGGGAGGGGGCCGTCACTCGCTCGCCCTGCGGTGCGAGGGCCCGGCGGAGGTCGACTCGGTGTACGAGGAGCTGGTGAACGCCGGCTACCACGGCGAGCTCAAACCGTGGGACGCCTTCTGGGGCCAGCGGTACGCCTCCGTGCACGACCCGGACGGCAACGGCGTCGACCTGTTCGCACCGCTAGGGCCTGCCGAGTAGCTCGCCCAGCGGCAGCCCCGCCAACTCCTTGACGTCCCGCGCCAGATGAGCCTGATCGGCGAATCCGGCACGGGCGGCGGTCTCCGCGAAGGGCACGCCGTCCCGGGCCAGCGCGAGCGCCCGCCGCATCCGCAGGATCCGGGCCAGCGTCTTGGGCCCGTACCCGAAGGCGGCGAGCGACCTGCGGTGCAACTGCCGTGCCCCCAGCCCGAGTTCATCGGCGACCACGGCAACCGGTCGCCCGGCGCGGAGGGCCTCGACGAGGTGGTTCAGCAGCGGGTCCATCGGGCTCGCCGCCCGCTCCAGCGCGACCTCTTCGAGCGCCGCGACGGGGTCGGCGGCCCCGGCAACCCGCCCTTGCAGCCGCCGCACCTCCGCGGCGGGCCACAGCTCGGCCAACTCCACGCGCAGATCCCGGAGTTCACAGGCCGGCACCCCGAAGAAGGCGGGCGCACCACCCGGCCGAAATCGCAGCCCCACCCAGGTACTCGGCGCCCCCTCGGTGACGTACGCCCGAGTGTCGGGCCCGGCGACAAGCAGCCGCCCATCATGCCAGAGCAGATCCATACACCCATCGGGCAACACAAGCCCGGCCCCACTGGTCGCGTTCGTCCAAACAACACCACCAGCCACCCGGGACGCCCGCTCCGCGTACATATGGGCGAGGCTACGCTGCAACCCCCTCAGGGGCGCGGGGAACTGCGCGACCAGCCACAACGAACCAGCACCCGGCAACCAACAAGCACCCCTACGGCGATCCCCCTACCCCACAACCACCCGCACCCGATGCTCCTGCGGACTCACCCCGTAAACCCTCTTGAACGCACTGGACAGCGCGAACGCACTCCCATAACCAACCCGCCGCGCAATCGCCTCCAACGTGTCCCCGGTGTCCCGCAACGCATCCGCCGCCAGCGCCAGCCGCCACCCCGTGAGATACGTCATCGGCGGCTCCCCCACCAGCTCGGTGAACCGGCGCCCCAGCGCGGCCCGTGACACCCCCGCCTTGGCGGCGAGGGAGGCGACCGTCCAGGGGTGGGCGGGATCGTCCTGGACCAGGCGCAGGACCCGCCCGACGACAGGGTCCGCAAGCGCCCGGTACCAGGCGGGAGCCGCCGCCTCCGGACGGGAGAACCAGGCCCGGAGCGCGGCGATGACCAGCAGGTCGAGCAGCCGGTCCAGGACGACCTCCTGGCCGGGTTCGTCACGGACGATCTCGTCCATGAGGTACGGGGTGAGGGGGCAGTTCCACACGTCGGCCGGGAGGCACAGCAGCGGCGGCAGCGCGTTGAGCAGCCGCCCGCTGATCTCGCCCTCCCACAGATAGGTGCCGATCAGCATCACGGCCGAGCCGTCCACCCGGTCGCCCCAGGTGCGCACGCCGAGGTCCATCGAGCCGTTGAGGGACCGCCCGTCGGGGTAGCGGCACTCGGCACCCGGCAGGATGAGGGCCTGCGGTGCGGTGTCGGGGTCGTCGGCGCAGGTGTAGGGGTCCGGGCCGCGGGCGATGGCGAGATCACCGGCGCGCAACCGGACCCGCTCCCCCTGGTCCGGAACCACCCAGGCCTCACCGCGGACCATGACCATGACGGTGAGCGGGGCGCGGTCCTCGACGCGGACGGACCACGGCGGCTCGAAACACGCGCGGATCATGAAGGCGCCACGCGCACGTGGACCCTCCAGCAGACCGGCAAGGGCGTCCATGTCGTCAGCGTAGACGTCCGCGCATGGGAATGAGCCGTTCAGCGATGGGCTGTTGGGACGCGCGGCCGTTGACTGGAAGCATGACGCAGAACGCAGCCGAGAAGGCGAACACGCAGCGGATGACGGTAGTGGTGACCGGTGCCTCGGGTCGTACGGGGAGCCGGGTGGCTCAGGCGGCGCGCGCGGCGGGGCTCACGGTGCGGGCCGCGTCCCGGTCGCGGGGCTTCGACTGGGAGGACCCGACGACCTGGGCGGAGACACTGCGGGGCGCGGACGCGGCGTACCTGGTGTACCCGTCCGACGTGGGCTCCCCGGCGGCGGCCGAGGGCGTCGGGGCGCTGGCCCGGGAGGCGGTCGGGCTCGGGGTGCGGCGGCTGGTGCTGCTGTCGGCGCGTGGTGAGGACCAGGCGCTGCCGGCCGAGGAGGCGCTGCGGGCGTCCGGCGCGGACTGGACGATCGTACGGGGCACGTGGTTCTCGCAGAACTTCAGCGAGGGGCCGCTGGTGGAGGGCATGGTCCACGGGGAGCTGGTGTTCCCGGCGGGCGAGGTGAAGGAGCCGTTCGTCGACGTACGGGACATCGCGGACGTCGTGGTGACCGCGTTGACGTCCGGGGACCGGTATGTGGGGCGGACGCTGGTGCTGACGGGGCCGCGGCTGCTGTCCTGGCGGGAGGCGGTCGCGGAGATCTCCGGGGCGACGGGGAGCACGATCACGTACACGCCGGTCCCGACCCGCTCGTACGGGGAGGCGCTGGCCGGGTTCGGGGTGCCGCCCGCGGAGGTCGAGCTGCTGATGGAGGTCTTCGAGACGCTGATGGACGGCCGCAATGCCCATGTCACGGACGACGTCCGCGAGGTGCTGGGACGCGCGCCGCGGGACTTCGCCGACTTCGCGCGGGAGGCAGCGGCGGCGGGGGCCTGGAAGGCGTAGTGCTCCGCTGAGGCCGGCCGGAACGGACCGGTTCAGGTCCGCTCCGAGTCCTCCCCCTTGTGCGGCGGGTGCGGGTGGTGGGGGTGGTGGGTGCTCTTCACGTGGGTGCGCAGCCGGGAGGACACGTCCTCCGGTGGCAGGAAGCGGGACCACCGCTCGGGGAACTCCGACGGCATGTCGGGGTCGTCGGGGTCGTCGAGCCCGGGCTCGCGGCCGGCGGCGTGGCGGGCGACGTACTCGGCGACCTGGGCCTCGCGCAGCCGCTCGTTGGCGGCGCGGGCCGCGGCCGTCGCGGCGGCCGGCCAGACCCGGTCGATCGCGGCGTTGACCGCGGCCCCGACGAGCACGGCGAACGCGGACACACCGATCCACAGCATCACCGCGACGGCGGCGGCGAGGGAGCCGTAGATCGACGCGCCCTCGATCGTGTTCGTCAGGTAGATGCGCAGCAGGAAGCTGCCCAGCACCCACATGCCGAGGGCGACCAGCGCGCCGGGCACGTCCTCGATCCAGGGTGAGCGGACCGGCACGGACACGTGGTAGAGCGTGGTCAGGAAGGCGATCGACAGGACGATCACGACGGGCCAGTACAGGACCTGCACCAGGGTCTCCGACCAGGGCACGATCCGTACGACCGCGTCCGGCCCGGCCACCATCAGCGGCAGCGCCACCGAGCCGATCAGCAGGGCGGCGATGAACAGCAGGAAGGCCACCAGCCGGGTCTTGACGATGCCCCGGACGCCGTCGAGGCCGTACATCACGGTGATCGTGTCTATGAAGACGTTCACCGCGCGCGACCCCGACCACAGGGCGAACAGGAAGCCGACGGAGATGACGTCGGGGCGGCCGCCGTGCATCACGTCGTCCAGGATGGGCTGGGCGATCTGGCGTACGCCCTTGTCGGACAGGACGGTGCGCGACGCCTCCAGGAGGTTGGTCTCCAGGCTGCTGATGGTGTCGGTGCCGGTCCAGTCGTCGACGTAGCCGAGCAGGCCGATGAGGCTGAGCAGCAGCGGGGGCACGGACAGCAGCGTGAAGAACGCGGCCTCGGCGGCGAGGCCCAGGATGCGGTATTCGATGCAGGAGTTGACGGTGTCCTTGATCAACAGCCAGGCGGTCCGGCGTTTGGAGACGTTCCGGTAGAGGACACGCGCCCGATGGAGTCGGCCGGAGGTCCGCTGGGGGGGTTCACTTGCTGGCTGCACGACCTAAAGGTATCCGCCACACGGGGGCGCACTCATAGCGGCGCCGGGTGCGCGCACCGTCGCCACCTGCCCGGTCCCCCGCGCCGCCGCCGTGTCAGGGTGGGAACCACCGCCCCACTCAGGGATAGGTTCACAGCCATGGCAGGCAGTACGCACACGGTGACCAACCAGCCCCCGCCCCTGGTCGGCCACGACCTCTACAGCGCCGACCGGGCCCTCAGCGAGGCCGTCGAGCGTCACCTCGCCCCCGAGCTGCTGGACGAGGTGCGCGGCGAGCTGGCGGCACTCGGGCGGACCTGCGGTTCCGCGCAGGTGCAGGAGTGGGGTGCGCTGGCCAATGAGAACCCGCCGCGGTTGCGCACCCACGACCGCTACGGCCGTCGTATCGACGAGGTCGAGTTCCATCCGTCCTGGCACCGGCTGCTCGGCAAGGGCGTGTCGGCGGGGCTGACCGCGGCCTGGGGGCGGCCGGGCGGGCATGTGCGGCGGGCGGCCGCCTTCCTGCTGTGGACGCAGGTCGAGGCCGGCATCGGCTGCCCGCTGTCCATGACCCACGCGGCCGTGCCCGCCCTGCGCACCGACCCCGACCTGGCCGCCGAGTGGGAGCCGCGGCTGACGTCCATGATCTACGACCGTGAGCTGCGGCCGGCCGGGCAGAAGGCCGGGGCGCTGTTCGGGATGGGCATGACGGAGAAGCAGGGCGGCAGCGACGTCCGCGCCAACACGACGGCCGCGCGGCCCCTCCCCGACGGCGAGACGTACGAGCTGACCGGGCACAAGTGGTTCTGCTCGGCCCCCATGTCCGACGGGTTCCTGGTGCTGGCGCAGGCCCCGGGAGGGCTCACCTGTCTGCTGGTGCCGCGCGTACTGGAGGACGGCACCCGCAACCCGTTCCTGATCCAGCGCCTGAAGGACAAGCTGGGCAACCGCTCCAACGCCTCCGCCGAGGTCGAGTTCGACGGGACGTGGGCGCGCCGGGTCGGTGAGGAAGGGCGCGGGGTGCGCACCATCATCGACATGGTGGCGGCGACCCGGCTCGACTGTGTGCTCGGCTCGGCGGGTCTGATGCGGCAGGCCGTCGCCCAGGCCGTGCACCACTGCACGCACCGCGAGGCGTTCGGCGGCAAGCTCGTCGACAAGCCGCTCATGCGCAACGTCCTGGCCGACCTGGCCCTCGAATCGGAGGCGGCGACCACCCTCGCACTACGGCTCGCTGCGGCCTACGACGACGGCGGCGAACAGGAGCGGGCCCTGCTGCGGATCGCGGTACCGGCCGCCAAGTACTGGGTGACCAAGCGCTGCACACCCCTCACGGTCGAGGCGTCCGAATGCCTGGGCGGCAACGGCTACGTCGAGGAGTCCGGCATGCCCCGCCTGGTACGCGAGTCCCCGCTGAACTCGATCTGGGAGGGCGCGGGCAACGTCCAGGCGCTCGACGTGCTGCGAGCGTTGCAGCGGGAGCCGGCGGCGCTCAACGCCTATCTGCAGGAAGTCGGCAAGGCACGCGGCGCCGACCACCGCCTGGACGGCGCGATCAAGGGCCTGTTGACGGAACTGGCCGACCTGGAGGGCATCGAGGCACGCGCCCGGCGCCTGACGGAGCGACTCGCACTGGTACTCCAGGGCTCCCTCTTGGTCCGCTTCGCCCCACCAGAGGTGGCAGACGCTTTCTGTGCCTCGCGGCTGGGAAGCGACGGGGGCATGGCCTTCGGCACACTCCCGTCAACTCTGGATCTCACCTCGCTGGTGGACAGGTCCAGGCCGCAGGCCTGAGACCTCAAGGGGCGCGGGGAACTGCGCGACCAGCCACAACGCACCCGCAGACGCCAACGCACAGGACCCGGCACCACCGTCGCGATTCGGCCAAACCGCCGGAGGTAGGGGGTGGTGCTGCGCCGACACGGCACCACCCCCCGCTCACGGCCCGTTCGAGGCCACGAACGCCGCTCGGGACGGCGTCGCTCAAGTTTCAATCAGTTCAGGGCGGTCCACCAGGGTTGCAAGGGGTTGCAACTTGTTGGCGTCCGAGTGCGGAGTGTGCCCCTCCGCGAGCGCTTGACGGCACTATGAGACGCACACTCGGAATGAGACCCTTCCCCCGGGAGGACCCTTGGCGCTCTCGCCGACGGACGTGACGCAGTTGGCCACCGTGGACTCGGCGCGGGCGGCGCGGGTGCTCAGCGAGGTCCGCGCGGCCAAACTGGCCGGACAGCGCGCGCCCGTCGCGCCGCGCCCGGTGATCGAGCAGTCCTGGGAGCGCATGCTGCGCGGCGGGGTCGACCCGGACCACGACTTCCGGTCCGGCCTGCTGTCGCGGGAGGAGGTGCAGCGGCGCCGGGAGGCCACCGTGCTCAAGCATGTGCTGCCGGTGCTGCGCGAGGGGCTGCTGTCGGTCGCGGACGTCGCCCACCACATCATGGTCGTCGCCGACGACGAGGGCCGGGTGCTGTGGCGGGAGGGCAACTCCGCCGTGCTGCGCAAGGCGGACGGCCTCGGGTTCGAACTCGGCGCGGACTGGCGGGAGAGCGTCGTCGGCACCAACGGCATCGGCACCCCGGCGGTGGTGCGCCGGCCCGTGCAGGTCTTCGCCTCCGAGCACTTCCAGCGCTCGCAGACCGCCTGGACCTGCACCGGCGCCCCCATCACGGACCCCCGGGACGGCCGGCTGATCGGCGTGGTGGACGTCAGTGGACCGCTGGAGACCATGCACCCGGCCACGCTCGCCTGGGTCGACTCGGTGGCCAAGCTCGCCGAGGCCCGGCTGCGCGATCTGCATCTGACCTCGCTGGAGCGGCTGCGCGCGGTGGCGGCGCCGGTGCTGGCCCGGATCGCCGGGCGGGCACTGGTGGTGGACCGGGACGGCTGGACCGCCGCGGTGACCGGGATGCCGTACACGAGCCGGATCGCGCTGCCCAAGTCCCTGGCGCCGGGCCGCCGGTGGCTGCCGCCGCTCGGTCCGTGCTCGGTGGAGCCGCTGGCGGGCGGCTGGCTGCTGCGGCCCGCCGACGACCCGGTGCCGGCCGGGGCGGCGCGGATCACGCTGGACCTGACGCAGCCGCGCCGCTGGTCGGTGACGGTGTCCGGCAGCGCGGGCTCCTGGAGCCATGAACTGAGCCCCCGGCACGCCGAGTTGCTGTATCTCCTGGCCCTGCACCGCACCGGCCGCAGCGCGGCCGGGCTGGCCGAGGACATGTTCGGCGGCGCGGGCCGCACGGTCACGGTGCGGGCCGAGATGTCCCGCGTACGGCGCTATCTCGGGGCGTTCCTGGAGCACCGGCCGTACCGCTTCCGCGAGGACGCGGAGGTCGCCGTACTGCTGCCGGAGGACCCGTGTGACCTGCTGCCGCACTCGACGGCGCCGGCGGTGGCGCGGGGGCGGGCGTCGGCCGAGGCGCCCTGAGGGGCCGGGCGGCCGACAGGCGTGTGGCGGGTGGACCGCGAGTGGCATCTTCCGCATATTTGCGGGGTCTTAGTCCGCAAGCGTGCCCAACTGCCGTAGCATCCCTCTACGAGCCACCCCACCTGCTCTTTTGGTCAACGCTCAGACCAATGGGGGCAGTTGGCTCGCCTCGGGAGGTTTGATGAAGCAGCGCGGCAGACACCGTAGACGCAAGCAGGGCCGTGCGGTACGCGCGTTCCTGGCCGGAACCGCCCTGGCGCTCACCGCCGCCGCCACGATGATCAGCGCCTCACAGGCCACCGTCGGCGACAACCCCGGCGCCCTCGAACCTCTCACCAGGGCCTCCGACACCCGCGCCCTCGCCCTCCGGGAACAGCTGGTCCCGCAGGCCACCCTCGACGCACTCGCCTCCGGGATGGGCAGGCCGGTCGGTGTCCGTGCCGTCCTGGAGAGCGCCGACCGCGAGCTGCGCCCGGCCTCCGGCTGTACGGACGACGAGCGCACGGCGCTGCCGGTCGCGCCGGCCGCGAAGCGCGCGTACTGCTGGGACACCGCCGGCACCCGGGGCTGGCGGGCGGGCGCGGTCACCACCTCCGGGGACGCCGACGACGACGGCTGGTGGAACGACAACCGGGTGCTGCTGTCCGGCTGGAGCCGGGGCACCGCCGACCGGGGCCTCGCCCGGGTCGCCTTCGTCGACGCGAACGATATGGACCACCTCCGGTACACGTCGGCCCTCCTGGTCGTCCCGGTGGACGGCGGACGCGACTACCGCGCACTGCCCTCCCGGCTGTCCGGCATGGTCTGGTACCAGGACAAGCTGCTGGTGACCGCCGCCGACGGGCTGTACGTGTACGACATGAACCGCGTCCAGCGCACCACCGTCGACAGCCCCGCGGTGGGCCGCGTCGGGGACGGCTGGTCGGCGCACGGCGAGCGCTTCGTCCTGCCGGCGATCGGCTCGTACCGGCTGACCGGCTCGGACGCCACTCCCCGGCTCGGCACCCTCTCCCTGGACCGCAGCACAGCGCCGGACAGCCTGGTCGCGGGCGAGTGGACGCCGGCGGACAGCGAGG
>JABFVM010000463.1 GCA_013362785.1 Streptomyces sp.
GGCCCGCACCACCTGGGAAGAGGCAGCGGCGATGTACCGCGACCAGCACCGCGGCGCGCTCGCCGAGCGGGTCCAGGGCCAACTGGAGGAGCTGGGGCCGATGGTGACGTGAGGGCGGTCCGTGCCCGTCAAGCGGAACGGCTGACCTGCTCGCGCACCCATTCCGGACCGGGGTTGACGTGTGACCGGCCCGCCACGACGACGGTCGGCACCGTCTCGTCGCCGCCGTTGACAGCCCTCACCGCCGCGGCCCCGGCCGAGTCGCGCCAGATGTCGACCCAGTGCACCCGGCGAGCGTCACGGCCCAACCGGATGCGCAGCCGGATGCAGTACTTGCAGCCCGGCCGCCAGAAGACGACCGGCCGTCCGTCGACCGCACTGCGGCGCTGTGCCTCCAGCGCCCCGATCGGCCTCGGGAAGATCAGCGGCGAGTTCACACCTGCGAGCAGCACGAACACCAGCAGGAGCGCTGCGGCCGAGCCCGGGCCCGCGCTGAGTACCAGTGCGGTCGCGGCGACGACTGAGCCGCAGAGCACGAAAAGCATCGGCAGAATCCAGGCGCGCATCACGAGGACGAAGGCTATCGCTGAGTTGAAAAACTTTTCGGATCGGGCCGCATTGAGCCGCGTTCACCTGTCCAGTGGGCACGACAGTTCGCTGATCCCCCGCTGCGGGGTGCACGTCACCAGGGCCAGGGAAAGGTACGAGGGACGTTCGAGGTAGAAGCCGAGTGACACGTCCCCGCCTGCTGACAGTCGCTCAGCGGCGGAGGTGACGAGGCCGGTCAGGCGTCCGACATCGCGCTGGGCCTGGGCTGCGAAGCGGGGCGCGTACTCGGTCAACCGGTCACCGAGCCATGCCGCCGCCGCCCTCGGCTCCGGCCACGTGCCGCGGACCAGCGAGCGTGGCTTGACGAGCCAGTACGCCGTTTCCAGCGGCGGCAGATCCGAGGTGGGGAACTCGGCGGCGACTTCGCGGTATCGCTGGATCAGTTCCGGTTTGGTGCCTGCCGGGGGTGGTTCGGGGTGGGGCGGACGCCGGAGCGCCTCCTGGTCGAAGCGGGCCTTCGGGCCGGTCCACAGGTAGCCGTGGTGGTGCACGGGTGTCCTGTTCTCCCGTTCGGTGTCGGTGCCGACGTGCGTGAGGTGGGTCAGCCGGTCCTGGTCTTGGCGGCGGCCCTGGGCCAGGACCGGCGGTCGGAGAGTGGCTCAGACGGACAGGCCGAACCGCGCCGGGTCGATCCCGGCCACGGCCAGTTCCTCAGTGGTGAACCTCAGAGGTTGAGCCGTCGGCCGTTTGCTGTCCCCGAGCGCCCAGGCGTCCTCGCCGATCCGGGCCAGGGTCACGCACCCCTCGCTGCAGGGGCCTCCGCAGGCCTTGACGAACGAGGTGTCGGGTAGGTCGAGGGCGTACAGGTCGATCTTGTTCGGCATCGCTGCACCTTCCTGATTTGTCTACGGCCTTGTGCGCACCCCGGAGGTGTGATCCCGGAACTCGGTGGCGTGGCTTCGGGGATGAACGTAGGCGGGCAGAAGGAAGCAAGGGGGAGAATATTCCCCGTTATTCTCGTGTGGTCACTCTGGATGCATGGACATGCACTGAGAGGCGTCGACATGCTGTGCGTGCCAACACCGTCGAGGCCAAGGGGTGGTCGTACATGGCACGCAGGCTGCGTTTCAACGGGACCGGGAGCGGCGGAGGCGGATGCCCTTCGGTACATGAGGATCTCGACAGCGGGGAAGTGGTCGTGCATGGTCCTCCACTCACCGAGCCGGAGGATGTCGCCCAGCTCCAGCACCTCTCGGAAGGAGAGGTCGCGATCGTGGTGCCGCGTGAGCTGCTGGTGGACTGGACACCGAGGGAGCGAACCCGCCAAGTGAAGACGGTCGACCTTGACGAGTTCGGCAGCTTGTTCGGCAAGTTCGAGCACACCGCATGGAGGTTGGAAACTCGGCGGCGGTACGCGAGTGACGAGGTCAGCGAGCGATGGCAGCAGTTCATCGATACCGGGAGCGTCGGTGAGGACTGGGCGGCAACCCCGAAGATGAGGGCGTTCCGCGACACGATCAGTGCGCAGGTCGCGCAGGGAAAGCGCGTTGAGCGCGTGCGCATTGTGGATCAACCCGCCACCACCGGTCAGCGCTACCTCTTCAATAGCGCCCAGGGGAACATCGGTTTCGGCGAGGACATCCGCAACATGTGGCGAGCCGACGCGGACCGGCTCAAGCTCCCCGCCGAGGATTTCTGGCTGTTCGACAGCCGTCTCATCGCGCTTCTGCGGTTCGATGACGATGATCAGCTCACGCACGTGGACCTCATCACGGAACCGGCAGAGGTGGTGCGCTGCGCCATGATCCGGGATGCTGCTTGGCATCACGCTGTGCGTCGGGAGCAGTTCATGGCGGAGATGCAGCGCGGAACGTAAGGGTAAGAATGGGCTACCGGTGAGCACGGACTATCAGAGAGCACGTGAGGAACTCGGCCGTAGACTAAGGGAGTTGCGTGCCGAAAGCCCTGATGGGCGGCTCACCGGTACCGACCTGGCGCGACGGCTCGGCTGGCAGCAGTCGAAGGTCAGCAAGTTGGAGAACGGCAGGCAGACGCCCACGGATGACGACCTGCGGGCCTGGGCCAATGCCACTGGGCAGCCCGCAGTTTTTGACGAGCTACGCGCCCGCCTCAAGGGATTCGAGAGCCAGATCCGCTCTTGGCGGCGCCAGCTCGCGGCGGGACATCGCCCTGTTCAGGAAACATGGAACACCCTCGTCTCCGACGCTCGGACCCTGCATGTGTGGGAGAACAGCATCATCTGCGGCTTGCTCCAGACAGCCGACTACGCGCGGCACATCTTCGAAGGCCATGCCGAACTCCAGAAGTCCCCGCGGGACGCGGAGGAAGCCGTCCGGGCCCGGATGAAGCGACAGGAGTGGCTGTACCGGCAGGGCAAGCAGTTGAACCTGCTCATGTGGGAGGGGGCGCTGTACTCCCGGGCATGTCCTGCCCAAGTGCTGGCGGCACAACTGGACCGTCTTCTGGGCGTCGTGGGCATGGACACGGTCAACCTGGGCGTCGTGCCCCTGGATGCGGCGCTGGGTCTGTCGCCGGGGAACCCGTTCTGGATCCTGGACGACCGGCTTGTCATTGCTGAGGACTGGCACGCCGAACTCTGGCTGGACGACGCCGAGACGATCGCTCTCTACCACCGCGTCTGGGACACCTTCGCGGAGTCGGCCGTCTTCGGCGCCGAAGCCCAGCAGGTGATCGCCCGTGTTCGTCGCGGCATCACCACATGAGCAACCACTGAGACAGAGAGGTCTGAGATGTCGGCGAACGTGCCCAGTTTTGAGGAACTCATGGAGGCCGCCCAGAGCTCCGCCGTACATCTCGAAATGCGCGACCAATACGGCGTGGCTGACGAGGCAGACGACTTCGACACATGGCTGAGGACGGGGCAGCGGGACGTCGACGCCGCATCCGAATACTGGTCACCCTGGGTCGACTTGATCTCCCGCGCGGTTACCCGTGGCGTCGTCGTGCGGCGTGCCCGCATCGTGTCGGAACCGGTCAGTGACTACATCCGCTACGAGTACGCGGGCACGCAGGTCAACATCGACGCCGGCGAGCGGGTGCGGTGGCTTCCGAGGCGGCAGGCATCCGATATCGCACTGCCGGGCAACGACTTCTGGCTCTTGGACGAACGGCTCATCCGCTGGAACCACTTCACCGGGGACGGCGCGTCCGGGGGTGGGGAGATCACCGAGGATCGGGCCTCGGCGAAACTGTGCGCCGAGGCGTTCGAAGCGGTGTGGGCACGAGCGACCCCGCATGAGAACTACAGGATCAGCTAGCGGGGAGAGGACGGGCAGAACTGTGGCGAACGATGGAAGCCGGCAGGGACGTCCCTGGCAGGTACGGCTGTAAGTCGGGCATCGGTCCGTCCATGGTTCACCGGAGGGCATGGCGGCGAAACTGGACCGGATCCTCGCGGTGTTGGACCGTGCTCAGTGTTCGTCTCGGAGTGGTGCTGTTCGGCGTCGTGCTCCGGTTGCCAGTCGGCAATGTCTTCACGATGGTGGACGACCGTTTCGTAGTGACCGAGGGAGCGGCACGCCCCGTCTGTCGTGTACGGATCCGACGTACAGGCGTACCGGATCGTCCCCGGTGTGCCAGAGCGGAGGCTGAGGGCGGTGGGGCGGGTGCTGCCAGCAGGCTTCCTCGGGCGGGAAGGGGAGGTAGCGGCCGGCCGTGCGGTTGCGTCTGGACCAGCGGCGCCAGCGGGCGTCGTACGGGTTCGGGAGGCGCCATACGTACGGGTCCGGTGCTCGTGACTCCAGCGCGGGAGCCCAATTGCCCGTGGTGGGGCGGCCGTTGGGGCGCAGCCGGGTGAAGAGGCGGGCGACGTAGTCATAAAACAGCCGGAACATCGCCTGCCCTCTCCGGCTCCTCGGTGAGCATGAACCGCGCCCACACGCACTTCGTGTGCGGCAACTGCGCGTGGCCCCAGCCGTGGGCCAGCAGCCCCACCAGAGCGAGTCCGCGTCCGCTCTCGGCGTCCGGGCCCGAGTCGCACGGCTCGGGAAGCCTGTCCCGGTCGGGGTCCTGGACCTCCAGGAAGAGGTACGGCTCCCGAAGCGTGAGGGTGACCTTGACCTGGGCGCACGAGACCCGGCAGTGAGTCACCGCGTTGGTCAGGAGCTCGTTCGCCGAAAGGGTCACGTCGTCGGCGAGTTCGTCTGTGATTCCCCAGTCCGCGAGGGCCTTGCGGATGCGTTGGCGGGCGGCGGGCACGTGTCGTCTGCGCTTGGGGATGAGGAAGGTTTCGGTTTCGGGCATGGGGGTGCCGTACCTCCTGACGTGGCGTCAAGATGCAGAAATGAAAACGCCTTGTGCTCATGAGGCTAGAGCCGCAGAAGAGCTATCCGCAACAAGTCTGGGTGCATGCATGCAGTTAGGCATATGTTCGATTGCGGCATGCTCTACAGTTCCATTGCGACTTAGAGGGGGCCCCAAATGCCTGTGAATGGACGACCGACCGTGCGCAGTAGGCGACTTGGCGCTGCGCTCAAGAGGTATCGGCTGGCGGCGAAGCTGGACCAGCCTCAGGCTGCTGAGGTCATCGCGGCCCACCAGACCAGGGTCAGTCGCATCGAGACCGGGCATGTGTCCGCCCGCCCACTCGAAATCCGGGCGCTGCTTGATGCATACGGCGTGCATGACCTCGAAGTTCGGCAAAAACTTGAGGAGTTGGCGCGCCAGTCGAAGCGGCGGGGCTGGTGGCTTGAGCATGCCGCGCACTTGCGGCCCGACTACCTCGACTACATCGCGTTGGAGGACGACGCGACCTACATCCGGGAGTGGCAGCCGGTCCTGGTCCCTGGGCTCCTGCAGACTCCGTCGTACGCGGAAGCGGTCGCCGAGGGAAACCCTCACTACATCGCCCCTGAGCGGATTGCCCAGTTGGGGAAGGTGCGCGAAAGCCGGCAGGCGAAGATCGAGGAGGGCGGGGCAACGTACTCCGCCATCCTCTGGGAATCGGTCATCGCACAACCGCTGGTGAGCGTCGAGATCCATCGGGAGCAGCTCGCTGCGATCCTTGAGGTCGGCAAGCGGAAGAACGTCACCGTGCAGGTGCTGCCGTTCAGTGCCGGGGTGCTCGGGGCTGTGACGTCAGACTTCTCCGCCTTCAGCTTCGACTCCGAGCCGGTGGTCGAGGCGGTGAGCCTGGAGAACCTGAGAGGGGCGTCGGTCCTCGAAAGCCCCGAAGACCTCACCGCTTACGCCAATATGTACGACCTACTACGATCGTCGGCACTGGCGCCGGAGGCGAGCGCGAAGCTCATCCGGGGCATACAGCGGAGCTTGAAGGAAGACGCATCGTGACCGAGGTTGTAAGCCCCTTCCGGAAGTCGTCGTACTCCCAGCCGGAGACCAACTGCGTCGAGGTCGCCGACACGGCCCCCGGCGGCCGAGCCGTCCGCGACAGCAAGCAGCAGGACGGCCCCCTCCTCACCGTCTCTCGCGACGGCTGGCAGGCCTTCATCCGGCAGTTCGCATAGGCGCGCGCCCGTACCACGCGGTTGCGGCCGCAACTGTGTGTACCGTGCAGGCGTATGCTCGCCGCATGGTTGAGCACCGCATGGTCGACGTGAACGGTATCCGGCTGCACATAGCGGAAGAGGGTGAGGGGCCGCTCGTCGTGCTGCTGCACGGCTTCCCCGAGTCCTGGCACTCCTGGCGGCATCAGTTCGGGCCGCTGGCCGCCGCCGGGTTCCGGGTGGTCGCACCGGATCAGCGCGGATACGGCCGTAGTGATCACCCGGAGGGCGTGGACGCGTACAGCATCCTGCATCTCGTCGGGGATGTGATCGGGCTGATCCACGCCCTGGGCGAGGAGCGGGCGTTCGTCGTGGGGCACGACTGGGGCGCGCCCGTGGCCTGGCACACCGCGCTGCTGCGGCCCGACGTGGTGCGCGGGGTGGCGGGGCTGAGCGTGCCGCCGCCGTTCCGTGGGGAGCGGCCGCCGCTCGTCGCCATGCAGGAGCAGTTCGGCGGACGGTTCTACTGGAACTACTTCGACCGGCCCGGGGTCGCCGACGCCGAGTTCGCCCTGGACACGCGCACCTCCCTGCGCAAGCTGTTCTACTCCGCCTCCGGTGACGCCCCCGACGCCGGCCGTCCCGACCAGGCCCTGGTGCCCGACCCGGAGCGGGGCTGGCTCGCCGGCATGACCGACCCCGAGGTGCTGCCGGACTGGCTCACCGAGGAGGACCTGGACGAGCTCACCGAGAGCTACGCCAAGGGGTTCACCGGCGCCCTGAACTGGTACCGCAACCTCGACCGCAACTGGGAGCTGACCGCCGCCTGGCACGACGCGGTCGTCAGCCCGCCCGCGCTGTACATGTACGGCGACCGCGACCTGGTCCCCGCCTTCCCGGGCACACCCGAACTCATCGCGAAGCTCCCGGAGTTGATGCCCAACCTGCGCGCCGAGCCGATCGTGCTGCCGGGCTGCGGCCACTGGACCCAGCAGGAGCGGCCCGCGGAAGTGAACGCCGCGCTGATCGAGTTCCTGACGGGGCTACGGGGCTACGGGCTGACCGGCGTATCGCGGGATGAGTGACGTACGACGAAGGGCGCCCGGTGTTCGCCGGGCGCCCTTCGTCGGCGTAGCGGAGTAGCGGAGTCGTCGGTGGAAACGACTACAGCTTGTCGATCACGTAGTCGATGCACTTCGTCAGCGCCTCGATGTCCGCCGGGTCGATCGCCGGGAACATCGCGACGCGGAGCTGGTTGCGGCCGAGCTTGCGGTAGGGCTCGGTGTCGACGATGCCGTTGGCGCGCAGCACCTTGGCGACGGCGGCGGCGTCGACCTCGTCCGTGAAGTCGATCGTGCCGATGACCGCCGAGCGCTTGGCGGGGTCGGTGACGAACGGGTTGGCGTACTTGATGTCCTCGGCCCAGCCGTACAGGGTGCGGGCGGAGGTGGCCGTGCGGCGGACCGCCCAGTCGAGGCCGCCCTGGCCGTTGATCCACTCCAGCTGCTGGTTCAGCAGGAAGAGGGTGGACAGGGCCGGGGTGTTGTACGTCTGGTTCTTGCGGGAGTTGTCGATCGCCGTGGGGAGGCTGAAGAACTCCGGGACGTGGCGGCCGGACGCGTGGACGCGCTCGGCGCGCTCGATCGCGGCCGGGGAGAAGACGCCGATCCACAGGCCGCCGTCGGAGGCGAAGGACTTCTGCGGGGCGAAGTA
>JABFVM010000382.1 GCA_013362785.1 Streptomyces sp.
GACCTGGACGACGTGCTCGTCAACTTCGACGGCATCACGTACGCCAAGGGCGCCTCCGTGCTCAAGCAGCTCGTGGCGTACGTCGGCATGGACGAGTTCTTCCGGGGCGTGCAGGCTTACTTCAAGCGGCACGCGTACGGCAACACGCGCCTGTCCGACCTGCTGGGCGCCCTGGAGGAGACCTCCGGGCGTGACCTGAAGACCTGGTCGAAGCTGTGGCTGGAGACGGCGGGCATCAACATCCTGCGTCCCGAGATCGAGACGGACGCGTCCGGTGTCATCACGTCCTTCTCCATCCGCCAGGAGGCTCCGGCGCTCCCGGCCGGCGCGAAGGGCGAGCCGACGCTCCGGCCGCACCGGATCGCGGTGGGCCTGTACAACCTGGACGAGGAGTCCGGCAAGCTGGTGCGCGACGAGCGCGTCGAGCTGGACGTGGACGGCGAACTGACCGCCGTACCGCAGCTGTCGGGCAAGCGCCGCCCGGACGTCGTCCTCCTCAACGACGACGACCTGTCGTACGCGAAGGTCCGTCTGGACGAGCAGTCGCTCGCCTTCGTCACCGAGCACCTCGGCGACTTCGAGGCGTCCCTCCCCCGGGCCCTGTGCTGGGCGTCGTCCTGGGACATGACGCGTGACGCCGAGCTCGCCACCCGCGACTACCTGTCCCTGGTGCTGTCGGGCATCGGCAAGGAGTCCGACATCGGCGTCGTGCAGTCGCTGCAGCGGCAGGTGAAGCTGGCGATCGAGCTGTACGCCGCCCCGGTCACCCGCGAGGCCCTGCTGACCCGCTGGACGGACGCCACGCTGGCCCATCTGCGCGCGGCCGAGGCGGGCAGCGACCACCAGCTGGCCTGGGCGCGGGCGTTCGCGGCGACGGCCCGTACGCCGGAGCAGCTGGACCTGCTGGAGGGCCTGCTGGACGGCTCCCACTCGCTGGACGGCCTGGCCGTCGACACGGAGCTGCGCTGGGCGTTCGTACAGCGTCTGGCGGCGGTGGGCCGCTTCGACGAGACGGAGATCGCGGGCGAGTACGAGCGGGACCGGACGGCGGCCGGCGAACGCCACGCTGCCACGGCCCGCGCCGCCCGCCCGACCCCCGAGGCCAAGGCGGAGGCCTGGTCGTCGGTCATCGACTCCGACAAGCTCCCGAACGCCGTCCAGGAGGCCGTGATCGGCGGTTTCGTCCAGACCGACCAGCGCGAACTTCTGTCCCCGTACACGGACAGGTTCTTCGAGGTCGTCAAGGACATCTGGGACTCCCGCTCCCACGAGATCGCCCAGCAGATCGCGGTCGGCCTCTACCCGACGCTCCAGGTCTCGGAGGAGACCCTGCGAAAGACGGACACCTGGCTGTCGTCGGCGGACCCGAGCGCGGCCCTGCGACGCCTGATCTCGGAATCCCGGGCGGGCGTGGAACGCGCCCTCAGGGCTCAGGCGGCGGACGCGGCGGCCGAGTAGCAGCGGTCGGAGACGGCCGTGAGCAGCAGCGGTCGTAGACGGCCGTAGAGGTGGGTCGTAGACGGCCGTAGACGGTCTTAGGACGTACGCCGATGAGGGCGCCCGGTGCACCTGCGCCGGGCGCCCTCATCCGTGGGAGCCGCCCGTCTGTTTCGAGTTCAGCCCAGTCCGCAGCGATCGAGCGCGGCACGAACCCGGTTGAGCCCTTCCACTCTCCGCTCGTCCCGGTCGGGCATTTGGTCGTCCCGGCGCCAGCGCCAGGCCGAGAACATGGCCCAGTTCAGCGCGCGGCACCGGTGAATCAGGCCGTGATCAGCCCCCGCATAATGCATTCCCACTTCTTCGGGTGCATGGGCGAGGTCGAACTCGACAGGCCCACGGCAGCACGTGGCGAGGTCCACGAAAAGCGGCCCTCTTCTCGTGCTGAGGAGGTTGCCCGGATGCGGCTCGCCGTGCAGCAACTGCTCGTCGGCTTTCTCGATGCCGATTCCGGCGCTCAGACCACCGAGCGTGTCGCTGAGGAGTCTCCGGTCAGCCTCGGGCAGCTCGGGGGACTGCTCCCTGTCGTTCACCACTCTGAGCGCCCCGGCGATTCGATCGGTGAAATGCGGTGCGTCCAGATCGATCCGGCGCGCGGCGGCATGGTGCCGCAGGAGCACGTCCGCGTAGTCGGCCGGAGCGATCTCCGATTCCACAGGCTCGTAGTAGGTCCAGAGCGAAATGGCGAAGGAATCGCGCGAATGGACCAGGGAGCCGACCCGAGGCTCTGGCTCAGCCACCGGAGCATCGACGCCGACGAGGCGGCGAGCAACCTCGATTTCGAATTCGGAATCAGCGAGATGCGCTGAAGGAGCGACCCGAGCCAGCACATCGCAAGGGACCAAACGCAGCGCGACACGGTCCGAGTTGTGGATGACGACCACATCCTCGACCTGAAGACCCAACTCCGAAGCGCTGGCCCGTCCTGCCTCAACTGCGCGGCGGAGTTCTAGTGGCTCCATGTCTTCCTCCCTCGGCGACCTCACGCTCGTTCAGATGCCTATGCAAGGCGCTTAACGTGTAAAGCGGCAAGGTTGAATTCCCGCCCCGAAGGGGGACACCGTGAGCGACAGGAGGTGCCCGCTCCGGGCGAGGTCGCCGCTCTCCTCGGCCTGCATGCGGAGGAATCGGTTGTCGTACGCCGGAGGATCATTCAACTGGACGGCGAACCTTGCGAATTGACGGACACGTACTACCCGCCGAGCATCGCCCGTGGCACCCGTCTCGCCGAGAAGGGAAAGATCCCCGGTGGCGCCGTGACCCTCCTCGCCGAACTCGGATACGTCGGCGCACGGGTGCGTGAGGACGTCACCGCGGGGATGCCCAGCGACGAGGAGCGCGACGCTCTGCGTATGGGTGCGGTCGAGCCGGTTCTCCGGCTGAGCAGGGTCACACTGGACGGCGAGGACAAGCCCATACAGGTCGACGTGATGGTCATGCCGGCCCATCGGCAGCGGTTGCGTTACGAGATCAGGATCGGATGACCGTACCCACCATCGACAGCGTCCCCTCGGACCCGCGATCGCTGCATGAGCGGATCGCCGCCGACCTCCGGGACGAGATCATGAGCGGCGACCTGGCGCCCGGCGCCAAGCTGCCCTCCACCGCTCGGCTCAAGGCGAGATTCGACGTTTCCAACGCCACGATTCAGAAAGCGCTCCAGGTCCTCAAGGACGAGCGGCTCGTCATCGGCCGCGCCGGAGCGGTGGTCACCGTGCGCGAGCACCGGCAGCGGACCATGCGTCCCGCCTCGTTCATGGCTCCGGCAAGCTCGGGACAGCCGTACCGCTGGTTGGCCGAGGCCGCGAAGCACGGAATCCAGGCGCACAGCACTTTGCTGAATGTGGCGGAGGTCAGTCCCCCTGCCGACGTCTCATCCGCCCTCGATCTCGCCGAGAGCGAGACGGCTCTGCTGCGGCACCAGATTCTCTCCATGGACGGGGAACCCGTCGAGCTGGTCAAGTCCTACTACCCCTTGGCCCTATCCTCCGCGCCTCAGCGTGGACCGAGTCGCCGCCAGAGTTCCCACCCAGGAGCAGTACCAGGCGCTGAACCTGCCCAGTGACCTGCCGGTTCTCCGCACGCTGCGCGTCGTTTACAGCGACGACCAGCGCCCCGTCGAAGTCACCGTCATGGTCAAGGCAGGCCATCTCTACGAACTTCAATACGAGTTCACGCCGGAGTGACCTCGATCGAGTCCACGGAAGGGAATGAGGGTCTGAGGGGCTGAGGGGCTGAGGGTCTGACGGCCCCCCGCTACGTGGCCGCCACACTCCGGAGAACGTCGAGCACCCTCCCCACCGCCGGGGAATCCTCCCCACCCCGGCGCACCGCCGCCACCACATGCCGAACCGGTCGCGGCTCCGTCACCTCGCGCATCGCGACGCCGCTTCTCCCCACGGCGGCCATCCGCGGCACCAGCGCCACCCCCATCCCCGCCTCCACCATCGCCAGGATCGCGGTCCACCCGGCCGCGGAATGCCCCTGCCGGGGGCTGAAGCCGGCGGCCTCGCAGGCTCCCCGGGTGATGTCCGACCACGGCCCGCTGCCGCCGAAGATCCAGTCCTCCCCGGCGAGGTCGGCCAGCCGAAGCCGTTGTCGTTGTCCTTCGGGTCCTTCGGGTCCTTCGGGTCCTTCGGGTCCTTCGGGGGTCGCCAGGTCGTGCTCCTTGGGGAGGGCGACATCCAGGGGGTCCGCCAGCAACGGCACCCGGGTGAAGCGCGCGTCGCCCACCGTCGGTGCCTGCGCCGCGAGCGACAGGGCGAGGTCCACCTCCCCGGCGGCCAGCAAGTCGTACGCCTCCCCGGCCTCCGCCTCCCGCACCCGTACGGCCACCCCGGGCGCCGTCGACCGCAGCGCCCGCACGGCCGGCACCACCAGCGCGGGCACCGCCGTGGAGAAGGCCGCCACCCGCACCTCGCCGACCTCGCCGTGCACGTACGCCGCCAACTCCGCGTCGGCCCGCTCCAGTTGCTCGAACACGGCCTCGGCATGCCGCAGCACGAGCCGGGCCGCGTCCGTCAGCCGCACCCGCCGTCCGTGTGCCTCCAGCAACGGAACGCCGACCTGCTTGGCGAGATTGGTCAGCTGCTGCGACACGGCCGACGGCGTCATCCGCAGCGCCTCGGCGGTCGCGGTGACGGTCCCCCGTTCCCGCAGCGTCCGCAGGATCTGCAGCTTCCGGATGTCCCAGTCGACCATGGCGGCAACCTACGTCACCGACGCGACGCCGCACCCAGCACGACCCCGCCCAGGATCAGCGCCATGCACACCACCTGCGTCCAGCCGGTCGCCTCACCGAGGACGGCCCAGGACAGCAGGGCCACGCACACCGGCTGAAGGTAGTAGACGACCCCGGCACGGCTCGGGCCGACCAGCGCGATCGCCCTGTTCCAGGCGAAGAAGGCGACGGCGGACGAGGCGATCCCGACGTAGAGGATCGGCAGGACCGTCCCGGGCGTCGGGTCGAAGCCGCCCTGCACGGCCACGCTCACCCCTTGCGCCGGCAGCAGCAGGGCCGTACCCAGCAGGAACGTCGTGAACAGGAAGGCCGTACCGCCCAGTTCGGCCGGCTTGCGACGCAACAGACCGCTGTACGCCCCGAAGCAGCACGCCGCCGCCACCATCCACAGGTCCCCCGCCGCGAAACCGGCCCCGCCCGCACCACTCCCGATCAGCAGCACGACGCCCGCGCAGGCCACCAGCAGCCCGGCCACCCGGCGCACCCCCAGCCGTACCCCCGAGGCCCGCTCGAACCCGGCCATCAGCACCGGCGAAGCGGCCATGATCATGCCCATGTTGGCGGCGGGGGTCGTCAGTCCCGCCTGGTTGACCAGGGTGTTGTACACGGTGACACCGAGGAGCGAGGCGACCACGACAAAGCCGAGATGACGGCGGATCACCGCCCGTTGCCGCCAGGCCTGCCGCGCCCCGAAGGGCGCCACCGCGACCAACGCCACCAGCCACCTCCAGAACGCCTGCTGCACCGGCGGCACGCTGTCGTGCAGCGCGCGGGAGGTGACGAAGCTGCCCGACCAGACGACGGTGGCGAGGGCGGCGAGCGCGAGACCGAGGGCGGTCGCTCGGGGGAGGGAGGCGGGAGTGGAGGTCGGGGTGGGGGTGGAGGTGGGGGTGGAGGTGGCTGTCCTGGGCAGGACGACGGTCACGGAGATCCTTTCGCTGGACGGTGATCGGCCTGATCGGCCTGATCGGCTCGATCTACCGTCGCAATGCGCGATCTGTCACGTCCATCGAAACTTTCCGATCATTCTCTTCAGTAGAACTGAACAATCGAACCCCGTGCGCCCGTACGGAACCCCGGCCCGCCCCCACCTGCCCCACGACCGTCGCCCCGAACGCGAGCGCCATGCCCGTGAGCTGGAGCGGGGTCAGCGTCTGACCCAGCGCCGCCCAGCCGACCACCGCGGCGGTCAGGGGTGACAGCGGGCCGAGGAAGGTGACCTGGGTGGCGGTGAGGCGGCCGATGCCGCGGAACCAGAGCCAGTACGCGACCGCCGTGTTCGCCAGCGCCAGGTAGAGGTAGCCGACGGTCGCCCGGCCGTCCAGTGCGGGCGGCGCACCCTCGACCAGGACAGCGAGCGGGGCGATGAGCAGGCCGCCGGCCGTCAGCTGCCAGCCGGTGAGGGCGAGCGGACCGACGCCGTCCGGGCGTCCCCAGCGCTTGGTCAGGACGGTGCCCGCCGACATGGACGCCGTGGCCGCCAGGGCAGCCAGCACGCCGACGAGGTCGAGTGCGCCGGCCGCCTTCAGTACGACCAGACTGACGCCGAACGCCGCCACGACCCCGGTGAGCACGTTCCGCACCGTCGGCCGCTGCCCCAGCAGCAACGCCGAGAGCCCCACGACCAACAGCGGGCCCACCGAGCCGACGACGGCCGCCATCCCGCCGGGCAGCCGGTACGCCGAGAGGAAGAGAAGCGGGAAGAAGGCCCCGATGTTCAGCGCACCCAGCACCGCCGACTTCCCCCACCAGGCGCCGCGCGGGAGGACGCGGGTGACGGCGAGCAGCAGCAGACCGGCGGGCAGGGCGCGCATCAGACCGGTGAACAGGGGGCGGTCGGGCGGCAGGAACTCGGTGGTGACGGCGTAGGTCGTGCCCCAGGAGACGGGGGCGAGGGCGGTGAGGAGGATCAGGGCGGCACGATTGGAGGCCATGGTGAATAGCTTAGCTCTAAGCTACTTCCAGTAAAGCTACTTTTCGTGAATCCACTTTCCAGGAAGCGACTCACCTTCAAGCTACTTTCCGTTAAGCCACTTTCTTGCGGGTGATCGTTCGGCGCCCGATACTCGACCCATGAGTGCACGCCCGCCCCAGCGCAAGGACCCCGTCGACGCGATCATCGACCAGTGGGCGGCCGTTCGGCCCGACCTCGACACCAAGGCGATGGAGGTCTTCGGGCGGATCTACCGCCTCTCCCGCACGGTGGGCGACCGCATGGAGAAGGCGTACACCCCCTACGGCATCTCCCGCGGCGAGTTCGACGTCCTGGCGACCCTGCGCCGCTCCGGCGAGCCCTACACCCTCTCGCCGCGCCAGCTCTCGGCGACGCTGATGCTCACCACCGGCGGCATGACCGGCCGCCTCGACAAGCTGGAACGCGCCGACCTGCTGCGCCGCTCCCCCGACCCGCACGACCGCCGCGGCCTCCAGGTCACCCTCACCGAGAAGGGCCTGACCCTCATCGACCAGGCGGTCGGCGCCGGCCTCGCCGTCCAGACCGAGGCCCTGTCCGCCCTCGACGCCGAACAGGCCGACCAACTGGCCGACCTGCTGCGGGAGTTGCTCGCCGGAGCGCCCGAATCCCGGTAGCTCACCCACCCAGGTGCGCGGCGAGCGCCGCCTCAACCGCCGCCGCGTCCGGAGCCTCCGCCGCCCAGGCCACGTATCCGTCGGGGCGGACCAGCACGGTCGTACGCCGGTCGCTCGCCCAACGCTCCACGGTCACCCACTCCTTGCGAGGGCCCTCGTTCTCGTACGGCTCGGAGTCCCTCGGCGTGATCAGCACGAACCGTCCGCCGCGCAGCGCCTCGTACAGTCGGCCGCTCTCCAGGGCGACGTCGGGGACGCGGGTGCCGGTCAGGCGGTGGGCGCCGCGGGGTGCGGGGTACTTGAAGCCGATGCCGGAGACCTGGGCCAGAGCGGCGCGCTGGGCGGGCCTGGCCGCACCCACGAAGGCGGAGACGAGGGCGCGTACGGCACGCAGCGCCGGGCTCTGTGCCCG
>JABFVM010000556.1 GCA_013362785.1 Streptomyces sp.
GATGAACACGGGCCCGAAGACGACGTCCTTGCTGTCCTGCACCCAGGCCAGCTGCCGGTCGAGGTCGACACAGGCGACCCGGTACGGCCGCACCGGGCACTTCTTGGCGGCGTTCGGGTTCTTCTGGGCGGTGACGAGCTGCATGGTGGCCCAAGTCACAGGCCCGGCGTATCCGATGGCGGGCTTGATCCGGTGCTTCTTCTGGAACTTGCGGATGGCCCGGCAGTCGCCGGTCGACTGCTCCCCGTCCGCCTTCCGCTTCAGCCACCGCTCGACCTGCGTCTGCCGCGGGCCCGTCTCCTCGCTGCACTTCACGCCGCCGAGGGCGTCGATGGGATCGACCTCCTCGTTGAGGTCGTACGCCCCCTCCGGGGGGTCCTGCGGCTCGACGGCGTCCTCCTCGCTGCTGGGCTTGTACACCTTCGGCGGCAGCGCCTGGTCGGGCGTGTCCATCTGGTGCCAGAGCGGAAGCAGGTTGTTCAGGGGGAGGCCGGGCACAAGCCCGGCGACCTGCGGCCCGGAAGCCGGAGGCGAGGGCTCCGCCTGCGACTCGGCAGCCGAGGCGGCCGGGTCGGCGGGGTCGGCGGGCCCGGCCTTGCTCCCGGAAGCCGAAGCCGCAGGGCCGGTCTGAGTCCCGGAGCCCGAGGCCTCGGGCTCGGCCTTGGTCCCGGGTGCCGAGGCCTCGGGCTCCGCCTGCGGCCCGGAAGCCGGGGGTACGGGGTCCGCCGGGTCCGCCGTGGCGTTGCCGACGGGCAGCAGGGCGGCCCCGGCGAGCAGCACGGCGATGCTCCGACATGCGATACGTCCGCTGATCATGGCCACAGGGAAACGTGAGGGCCCCCCGCGCGGGAGGTGCCGCGCGGCGGGGTCACTCTTTTGAGCACCCATCTTTTGAGGACCCATAGGGTGCTCGGCATGAGCATCATCGGGGTCGGTATCGACGTGGCCGAGATCGACAGGTTCGGGGCGGCGCTGGAGCGCACACCCGGTCTGGCGGACCGGCTGTTCGTGGAGAGCGAGTTGACGCTGCCCAGCGGCGAACGCCGGGGCACCGCCTCACTGGCGGCCCGTTTCGCGGCGAAGGAGGCCCTCGCCAAGTCGCTGGGCGCACCGGCGGGCCTGCTCTGGACGGACGCCGAGGTCTACGTCGAGGACAGCGGCCGGCCGCGCCTGCGGGTGACCGGGACGGTGGCGGCGCGGGCGGCCGAACTGGGCGTACGGTCCTGGCACGTGTCGCTGAGCCATGACGCCGGGGTGGCGTCGGCGGTGGTGGTGGCGGAGGGCTGAGCCACGAAGCCCGATGGCCGAGCCCGAAAGCCGAGCCTCCGCCGCCTACGACGGTCCGGTCCGGTCGTCAGCAGATCGACTGACCGGTGTTCACCCGCGTGATGTTCCGGAAGGTCGTGTTCTCCCCGCAGGGACTCTCCCTGATGGACGAGTTGGTCACGGTCAGGTTCTGCACGGTGATGTCCCGGTTGTTCGGGAACTCCGACCGCGCCGCCAGCCGCAGCTCGCCGCCCCCGGTGATCGTGCCGCTCTGAGCGGCGAGGCTGACGTTGTAGCAGTTCTCGATCAGCACCGAGTTGTTGCCGGTGTTGTTGAGGGTCACCCGGTCGATGACGGCCCCGCCGCTCTCCGACACACAGAACACGCCCCGTCCGCCGCCGCGCGCGATGACCTCGCCGACCCGGATGTTGGTCGGGTAGGAGCTGCCGACCCGCCCGTTGCGGTTGGCCATACGGAAGGCGGCGTACCCGGTGCCGGTGCCCGCGTTCTCGGCGTCGACCTTGGCGACGGTGGCGTTGACGGTCTGGTTGAGCAGCAGCCCGGACTCGCCGACGTTGCGCGCGGTCACGGTCCCGACGGTGAGGCCGTCGACGCCGTACGTCTCCACGGCGTGGCTGGAGGCCCCGGAGACGTAGACGTTGTCGATCCGGACGTTCCGCGTCCACTGGCTGGTGTCGCCCCGGTTGTCGATCCGCACGCCCAGCCCGCGGGACAGCCGCATGTCGAGCTGTCCGAGGACGACGTTCTGCACGTTGCGCAGGAAGATCCCGTACAGCGGGCTGCCGGTGAGGTTGAGGTGCTGGACCTCGATGTCCCGGGTGCCGCGCGAGTAGACGGGCGCCTGGTCGCCGGAACCGCTGCCGGTGACGTCGATGGTGCCGCAGACGTCGAGCACGGTGTAGCTCGGCAGGGAGATGCGCGACCCGGCGGACATCGCCCCCGAGCCCCGCACGACCACCCGTTCCTTGGCGGTACGCCCGGAGGTCAGGCTGTTCACGGCGGCCTGGACGGCGGCCCGCATGTCGCCGCCGGTGTACACGGTGCTGCTGCCGCGCCGAGCGGTCCAGGTGCCGCCGCTGAGCACGGCCTCGGCCTGGTAGGCCCCGTCACCGCAGGCGGCGGCCACGGCGGGGGTCGGGGCGGTGAGGCTGCCGACGGCGGTGAGAAGAGCGGTGGCGCCGGCGGCGGCGAGAAGTGCGGCTCTGCGTCCCATGGGGGCGTCCTCTCATCGAACCGATGGCGTCGAACGGATGGCATCAGGGGACGTTGTCGAATCCGTTCGACTGAATCGATTCACACTGTGGGGGCCGCAGAGTTTGGCAAAGGCACGGCAAAGCGTCAATGGAGGCGACGCGTCCTGCCCCGTACGGGAGACTCGAACGCATGCGGACTGCGTACGGCGTGGAGACGGTAAGGGCGGCCGAACGGGAGCTGATGGCGCGGCTCCCCGAAGGCGCGCTGATGCAGCGGGCGGCGGCCGGACTCGCCGCCGCCTGCGCGGATCTGCTGGGCCGGGTGTACGGCAGCCGCGTCGTCCTGCTGATCGGCAGCGGCGACAACGGCGGCGACGCCCTGTACGCCGGGGCCCGACTGGCCAGGCGCGGAGCGGGAGTCACGGCGGTGCTGCTGACGCCGGAGCGGGCGCACACCGGCGGCCTCGCGGCGCTGCGCCGGGCGGGCGGCCGCTCGGTCGGCGTCGACGCGGCCGAGGATCTGATCGAGCGCGCGGACCTGGTGATGGACGGCATCGTCGGGATCGGCGGCAAGGGCGGACTACGGCCGGAGGCGGCACCGTTGGCCGAGGCGGCCGACCGGGCCGCGGCCGCCGTGGTCGCCGTGGACCTGCCGAGCGGCGTGGACGTGGACACGGGCGAGGTGCGCGGCACTGCGATGCGGGCCGACCTCACCGTCACCTTCGGCACACACAAGCCGGGGCTGCTGATCGATCCGGCGCGGGAGTACGCCGGCGTGGTGCGGCTGGTGGACATCGGACTGGAGCTGCCCTCCGCCGCGACGGAGCTGGAGGCACTCCAACACGCCGACGTGGCACGACTGTTGCCCTTGCCGGCGGCGGAGACGGACAAGTACCGGCGCGGGGTCGTCGGCATCGCGGCGGGCTCGGCGAGGTACCCGGGCGCGGCCGTACTGGCCGTGGCGGGCGCGCTGCGGGGCGGCGCCGGGGCCGTCCGCTACGTCGGCCCGGCCGCGGACGCGGTGATCGCCCGGTTCCCCGAGACGCTGGTGTCGGACCGGGGACCGAAGAAGGCGGGCCGCGTGCAGGCGTGGGTCGTCGGCCCGGGCGCCGGGGACGACGCGGCGACGGTGGCGGAGGTGCTGGCGACGGACGTACCGGTGCTGATCGACGCGGACGGGCTGCGACTGGCGGACGCGGAGGCGGTACGGGACCGTACGGCACCGACCCTGATGACCCCTCATGCCGGGGAGGCGGCGGCGCTGCTCGGTGTCTCCCGGGAGGAGGTCGAGGGGGCTCGGCTGGCTTCGGTACGGGAGCTGGCGGCGCGCTACTCGGCGACCGTACTGCTGAAGGGGTCGACGACGCTGGTGGCCGACGCCGGTGGCACGGGCCCGGTCCGGGTGAACCCGACGGGCACGTCATGGCTGGCCACGGCGGGCAGCGGGGATGTGCTGTCGGGATTGACGGGATCGCTGCTGGCGGCGGGGCTGCGGGCGGTGGACGCGGCGAGCGTGGCGGCGTATCTCCATGGCCTCTCGGCAAGATTCGCGGCGGACGGGGCGCCGGTGGGGGCGCATGACGTGGCCGAGGGGATTCCGGGGGCTTGGCGGGATGTACGGGGCTGATGGACAGGTCTCATGGACGGGGCTGACGGACAGGGCTGAGGCACACGGTGACGCACAGGAGTGATGAACACGTCTGACGGACAGGGCTGATGTACGGGGCTGAGGAGAGCGCGGGGCCACAGCGGCGATGTTGCCTGCGGGCGATCGTCGTAGGAGCGGGCATCGGCGGGCTGGCCGCGACGCTGAGCCTGCGCCGCGCCGGTGTCGAAGTGACCGTGGTCGAGCAGACGCCCCGCTTCACGGAGGTCGGCGCCGGAATCCAGCTCGCGCCCAACGCGACCCGGGTGCTGCGCCGCCTGGGCGTCCTGGACACGGTCGCCGCACAGGCCGCCCACCCCGCCCACGTCAGCTTCCGCACCTGGTCGGACGGGTCGGAGATCTGCCGCTACGCGCTGGGCCGCGAGGCCGAGGACGAGTTCGGGGCGCCGTATCTGGTCGTCCACCGAGCCGATCTGCACCGGGCGCTGGCCGCGGCGGTCCCGCCCGAGTCAGTACGCCTGCATACGACGGTCGTGGGCATCGACCAGGACGACGACCACGCCCATGTGACGACGGCGACCGGCGAACGCCTGACGGCGGACCTGGTGGTGGCCGCGGACGGGATCCGCTCGGCGGCCCGCCAGTGGCTGTTCGGCGAGGACGAGGCGGTGTTCTCCGGAACCGCCGCGTACCGAGCGCTGCTCCCGTCCTCCCAGGTGTCCGACCTGGGCCTCCCCCAGCTCGCCGCCTGGCTGGGCCCGGACCGCCACTTCGTCCACTACTGGGTCCGCCGCGGCGAACTCCTCAACGTCGTAGCCGTGTTCAGCACGCAGGCACCGACCCAGGAATCATGGACGGCCAGGGCGGAACCCGGAGAGCAGCTGCGCGAGTTCACCGACTGGGACCCTCGTGTCCTGGCGGTCCTCGAACGGGCGGGCCAGGTCCACCGCTACGGCATCTACACCCGCACCCCGCTCACCCGCTGGAACGTCGGCCGGGTGACCCTCCTCGGCGACAGCGCCCACGCGATGGTCCCGTTCCAGGCCCAGGGCGCGGCCCAGGCGATCGTGGACGCGGCGGTGCTGGGCGACGAGCTGGCGGGAGCGGCATACCGGGGCTCGGCCGAAGTACCCGACGCGCTCGACCGATACGTCCGCCGACGGCTCGCGACCGCCACGGGCATGCAGGCCCGCTCGGCCCGGGCGGGCAGCGAGTTCCACCTCCCGGACGGTCCGGAGGCCGAGGCCCGGAACGCCCGGATGGTGGCGTACGCGGCGAAGCACAGGTTCATGCCTCAGGCGACGACGTGGAGTGCGGACGTCCGGGACGAGCAGGACGAGCAGGACGAGCAGGACGAGCAGGACGAGCAGCCGAGACTCTGACCCGCGCAAACGCCATCACCATCGCCAGCAGGCTCAGGCCGAACATCAGGATCCCCAGCGGGACATGGACCGACGGCACGCGCGCGATGCCGAGCACCACCTGCACCGAGGCGAGCACGAGAAAGCCGGACGAGTAGAGGATGGGACGCGGGCTGCCGCCCCCGGGCCGCCACGCGAGGATCGCGGCGAGCACGTACAGCATCGACGCGCCGTACATCACGCGCGCTCCGATGCCGTGCAACAACTCCCCGTGCGAGGAGGACAGCAGCACACCGGCGGTGACGGCCTGGAAGAACAGGGCAAGGGTCTGCAAGGCGACCGTGACCTGCAGAAACGTGAGGCTGCGCGGTTTCGCCGTCGCCTGTGTGGTGGTGGCCATGGCGCGGTCCCCCTTCTCTGCCCGGCGGCAGTGATCGATAGTGTCTCGGTAGTCCGACGACGCAGGGCCGCGGAATGTGAGGCGGGAGCCGAAGCGGACGGATGCGGCGCAGCGGACCAGGGAGGGGGCCCGGCGTGAGCGCGATCGTGGGCGAGCGACGCCAACTGATCAACATCGCCTACCGGTTGCTCGGTTCACTGACCGAGGCCGAGGACGCGGTGCAGGAGACGTACGCCCGTTGGTACGCGATGTCGCCACGGCAGCAGGCGGCCATCGAGTCGCCCGGCGCCTGGCTGACGACGGTGGCCGGCCGTGTCTGCCTGGACCTGCTCGGCTCGGCGCGGGCCCGCCGCGAGCGCTACGTCGGCGAGTGGATTCCCGAGCCGCTGCCGGACCGTACGGAGTGGATAGGCCGGGCGAAGGACGCCGACGGAGCCGACCCCGCCGACCAGGTCACCCTGGACGAGTCGGTGAACATGGCCTTCCTCGTGGTACTGGAATCGATGACGCCCGCCGAGCGCGTGGCGTTCATCCTCCACGATGTCTTCCGGTACCCCTTCACCGAGATCGCCGAGATCGTGGGCCGGACACCGGCGGCGTGCCGCCAGCTGGCATCGTCGGCCCGTCGCCGTATCGACGGCACGCCGGCCACCACGGTCCCGGTGGCGGCGACGGCGGGGCAGGCGGGCCTGGTACGGCACTTCAAGAAGGCATGGGAGGCCAAGGACATCAGGGCCCTGGTCGACCTGCTCGACCCCGAAGCCACGATGATCGCCGACGGCGGCGGACTCGTCGGCACGGTGCTCCGCCCGATCACGGGCAGCGACCGTATCGCCCAGTACCTGCTCTTCATCGCCGACAAGGCCCCCGGACTGACCCTCCTGGAGCGATCGGTCAACGGCCGCCCCGGCCTGGTCGCCCAACACGCGGGCACCACCGCGACCGTGGCGGCATTCAGCTTCACCGACGGCCGCATCACGCACATCTGGGCGATCCGCAATCCGGAGAAGCTCCGTCTGTGGGCTGATCACGGGCAGAGCTGATCAGGCACCCCAGGCGGCGGCAGGCCTACGAATCAGACTCCGTCGTCAGTCAACGAACAGGTCCTCCGCCTTCGCCGCATGGACCGCCCGCTTGAACCAGGTCTCCAGCAGATCGAGGTCAGAACAATCCATCACCCGCTCACGCACCGAACTCGGGACCGGGATGCCACGCAGGCTGAGGAGTTCGAGGACCTTCGCCGCCCGTTCCTGCTCGATGCCCTCTTCCCTGCCCTCATCGCGCACCTGCTGCGCCAGCGGGTGTCGCCAGAAGTACTGCATCGCCGTCATCAGGTCCCTCCAGATCTGCTGCGCCTGGGGACGGCCAGGCAAGAGTCGACGAACTGCACGAAGGCTGCGGCACTATCGGCATCGACGGTCCGCAGGGCGGCTGCCAGGGGTTCCAGTATGGCGGCAGCGTGGGGCCCCCGGCCGTGTGTCATCGCCGAGAGCACCGCAAGGGATACGTCCTGTTCGGCCTCCCGCTCGTCCGCGATCACGGGCACGTTGTCCGGGCCGAGCACGAGCGGCCGGACGGACAGCGAGTGGTGCCCGGGCAGACCGAGACGGATGGGCTGCGCGGCCCAGCGGGCCGTGGCACGGTTCTGCGTGGTGACGATGAGCACCGGCTCACAGCAGTACTTCTCGTAGAGGTATGACAGGTAGTACGGCCAGCTCCCTCGCTTCCTGTCGTCCGGCTGCCGCTGAGACTCGACGACCAAGAGGTACGAACCCTCGTCCGTCTCCGCCCGTAACAGCGTGTCCACGCGCCGCTCGACCGGCTCGATCTCGGTGAGGTCCACATTCATACCGGCGATCTCACGCGGCTCGGGGAACGGGAC
>JABFVM010000249.1 GCA_013362785.1 Streptomyces sp.
CGTGAGGAGGCGCGGGGAGTTCGGGGCCCGGGAGCGGGTCGAGCGGCTGGTGGACAAGGGGTCGTTCACCGAGACGGGTCTGTTCGTGCGGGCGCGGTCCACCGGGGACGGCGCGCGACGGCCCTACGGCGACGGCGTGGTCACCGGGTACGGCACGGTGGACGGACGCCGGGTGTGCGTGTTCGCCCAGGACTCCGCGGTCTTCGGCGGCTCCATGGGCGAGGCGTTCGGCGAGAAGACCGTCGCCCTGATGGACCTCGCGCTGAAGACCGGCTGCCCGGTCGTCGGGCTCAACGACGGCGGCGGCGCCCGCATCCAGGAGGGTGTCGCCGCGCTCGCCCTCTATGCCGAGCTGGTGCGCCGTAACGTGCAGGCGTCCGGGGTGATTCCGCAGATCTCGGTCGTGCTGGGGCCGTGCGCGGGCGGGGCGGCCTACTCTCCGGCGATCACCGACTTCACGGTGATGGTCGACGGCGCCTCGCACATGTTCGTCACCGGCCCCGACGTCATCGAGGCGGTCACCGGCGAGCGCGCCACCGCCGAGGAACTGGGCGGCGCCCGCACCAGCAACGCCGTCAACGGCAACGCGCACTTCCTCGCCGCCGATGAGGAGGACGCCCTGGACGTCGTACGCGACCTGCTGTCGTATCTGCCCGCCAACAACCTGGAGCGGCCCCCGGAGTACGCGCCCGGCGACGCCCCCACGGGGGACGGGCTCGACTCCGTCGTCCCGGACCGGCTCGGGCAGGCCTACGACATGCGGGAGATCCTGCGGGCGGTCGTCGACGACGGTGAGCTGCTGGACGTGCAGGAGCTGTTCGCGCCGAACATCATCTGCGCCCTGGCGCGCATCGAGGGCCGCTCGGTCGGCGTCGTCGCCAACCAGCCGCTGCACGCCGCCGGTGTCCTCGACATCGACGCCTCCGAGAAGGCCGCGCGTTTCGTACGGTTCTGCGACGCGTTCGGCATTCCGCTGCTGACGTTCGCCGACGTCCCGGGCTATCTGTCCGGCGTACGACAGGAGCGGGGCGGCATCATCCGGCGTGGGGCGAAACTCCTGTACGCGTACGCCGAGGCCACCGTCCCCAAGGTCACGGTCGTGGTGCGCAAGGCGTACGGCGGGGGGTACGCCGTCATGGGTTCCAAGCATCTCGGGGCCGACATCAACCTCGCCTGGCCCACCGCCCGTATCGCCGTCATGGGCGCCGAGGGCGCGGTGGGCGTCCTGCACCGGCGCGAGCTGGCCGCCGCCGACGATCCCGAGGCGCTGCGCGCCCGCCTGGTCGCCGGATACGAGCGCACCCACGGCACGCCCTATCTCGCCGCGGAACGCGGATACGTCGACGCCGTGATCGCCCCTCGCGACACCCGCGACCACATCTGCCGCGCCCTGAACGCCCTGCACGGCAAACGCGCGCCCCTGCCACAGCGCAGGCACGGCAACATCCCGCTCTGAGCCCCCTCCCCCGGTCCGCGAAGACCCACCTTCTCCCCTTAAAGACCCGCACCCGGCCGGCCCGTACCCGTCGGCCGATCCCGCGACGTCAGGAGCCACACCAGATGGACAGCCGCCGCCCCCCGCTCGCTCCCGCCTGCCGGACCTTGCCCCAGTACGTGCGGCACTGGGCCGAAACCGCCCCCGACCGCCGGGCGTTCACCTTCGTCGAGTACCCGGCACCGCACTCACGCGGCGTCCACCGCACCCTGACCTGGCGGCGGCTGGACCTGCGGGTGCGCGCGCTCGCCGCCCGGCTCGCCGAGCAGGCCGAACCGGGGGCGCGCGTGGCGTTGTTGTGTCCGCAGGGCACGGAGTACGTCACCGGGTTCCTGGCGGCGCTCACGGCCGGGCTGGTCGCCGTGCCGCTGTATCCGCCGGGCCTGCCCGGGCACACGGACCGGCTCTCGGGTGTCCTGGCCGACGCACGCCCCGCGGCCGTCGTGACCACGAGTCGCGTGCGGGAGGAGGTCAGGGACTTCTGTGGGCGCGAGGTCGGTGACGACGGTGGTGGTGCGAGTCCGATGCGGATCGTCTGCGCCGACGAGGTGCCGGACGACGACGCCCGCGACTGGCGGCCGGTCGACCCGGATGCCGGGGCGACCGCCTATCTCCAGTACACCTCCGGTTCGACGCGTGCTCCGGCGGGTGTGGAGATCACCCACGCCAACGTGGTCGCCAACGCACGGCAGGCGCTGACCGCCTACGGTGCCGACGCCCATCCGGTGACCTGTGTGGGCTGGCTGCCGCTCTACCACGACATGGGGCTGGTGCTCAGCGTCGCCGCTCCCGTGGTGCGCGGTGCGCTGTCGGTGCTGATGGACCCGGCCGCCTTCCTGAACGAGCCCGTGCGCTGGCTCCGGCTGCTCGGCACGCATCCGCGGGCCATCAGCGCCGCGCCCAACTTCGCGTACGACTACTGCGTCGGCGCCGTCACCGACGGCCAGAAGGCGGACCTGCGCCTCGACGGTGTCACCGCGCTGATCAACGGCAGCGAGCCGGTCCGTCCGGGCACGGCCGACCGTTTCCACGCCGCCTTCGCGGACCGGGGCCTGCCCGCCACGGCCCACTGTCCGTCGTACGGGCTCGCCGAGGCCACCGTCTTCGTCAGTGCCGCCCGGCCCGGTGAGCCGCTCGCCCGGTTCGCACTGGACCGGGACGCCCTCGCCGCCGGGAAGGCCCTGCCCGCGCGGCCCGACGATCCCAGGGCCGTTCTGCTGGCCGGCTGCGGAACCCCGGCGGGCCAGCGGGTCCGGATCGCCGACCCGGTCACCCGTGCCGCCCTGTCCGAGGGGGAGGTCGGGGAGATCTGGGTGCAGGGGCCCAATGTCGGCCGGGGTTACTGGGGTCGGCGGGAGGAGAGCGGGCGGGTTTTCGGGGCCGAGTTCGCCGACGCGACGAAAGCACCGGGCGGCCGGTGGCTGCGCACCGGTGACCTCGGCGCCGTACTGGAGGGCCAGTTGATCGTCACCGGGCGGCTCAAGGACCTCGTCATCGTCGACGGCCGCAACCATTACCCGCAGGACCTGGAGGCCACGGCCCAGGAGGCGCATCCGGCCGTACGCCGCGACCGGCTCGCCGCCTTCGCGGTGCCGGGCGCCGTGCCGGGTGACGCGGGTGAGCGGGTGGTCCTCGTGGCCGAGCACGTACGGACCGTGTCCCTGGCCGAGCTCGATGTCCGGGCCGTGGTGCGCGCCGTGCGCGGCGCCGTCTCCTCGCGGCACGGGCTGCGGCTCGCCGACGTCGTGCTCGTACCGCCGGGCACGGTCGCCCGCACCTCCAGCGGCAAGGTGTCACGGGCTCTGACCCGGGCGCGGTACCTGGAGGGTGAGTACCCGCAGGGCGGCTACAGGAAGACGGGCGGCACGGCAGGGGCCGACGTGATCGCGGGCGACGCGAACGCGGGCGGCACCAGCGCGGCCGGCGCGACCAGCGCGACCAGCGCGACCAGCGCGACCAGCGCGACCAGCGCAAAGGCGAGCGACGCAAAGACAGGCGCCGCACCACGGGGCGGCGTGGCGCACGGCGGCACCCCACCGCTCGGCACGCCACCGCTCGGCACGCCACCGGCCGACACCGCGGCGGCCAGTGCCACGTCGAGGGCCGTCGGATGAGGGGCGTAGACGCGGCGGCGCTGCGGCGGGTGATCGCCGAGCGGGTGGCTTCCTGGAACGGCGCGGCTCCCGAGGACGTCCCGATGGACCGGCAGCTCGCGGAGCTCGGCATGTCCTCGCGGGACGCGGTCGCGCTGGCCGGGGAGTTGTCCCGCGCCACCGGCTGCGAACTGCCGCCGACCTTGCTGTGGGAGGCGCCGACCGGGGAGGCGCTGGTGGCACGGTTGTGCGGTACGGCCCCGGGGCCCGCCCCGCTCGTCATGGCGCCCGGCTCCGGTTCGCCCGGCGAGCCGGTCGCGGTCATCGGTGTCGGCTGCCGGCTGCCCGGCGGGGTGCACGGGCCGGGCGACTACTGGCGGCTGCTGTGCGAGGGCGTGGACGCGATCCGGCGGGTACCCGAGGACCGCTGGCGGGACTTCACCGCCTACCCGCCCGCCGACGCGCATCCCTACGGCGGCTACCTCGACGACATCGCCGGGTTCGACGCGGACTTCTTCCGCATCACTCCGCGCGAGGCCGCGGTGATGGACCCCCAGCAGCGGATTCTGCTGGAGGTCGTCCACGAGGCGCTCGACCACGCCGCCGTCCCGGCCGCGTCCCTGGCGGGCACCGCCACGGGCGTCTTCGTCGGTGTCTCCGCCCCGGAGTACGGGCAGTTGACCGGCGCCGATCCCGACGCCGTCGACCCGTGGGCCCCCGCCGGTGCGGCGCTGAGCGTCACCGCGGGCCGGCTGGCGTACGTCCTGGACACCCGCGGGCCGTGCCTGGCCGTGGACACCGCCTGCTCGTCCTCGCTGGTCGCGGTGCACCACGCCTGCGTCAGCCTGCGGGCGGGTGAGAGCGACACGGCGATCGCCGCCGGGGTCAATCTGCTGCTGTCGCCCGCCGTCACGGTCGCCTTCCGGCGGGCGGGCGCCCTCGCGCCGGACGGGCGGTGCAAACCGTTCTCGACGGTGGCCGACGGCATCGGGCGCGGCGAGGGCTGCGCGGCCGTGGTCCTCAAGCGGCTGTCCCACGCCGAGCGGGACGGCGACCGGGTGCTGGCGGTGATCCGTACCACGGCCGTCAACTCCGACGGCCGTTCCAACGGTCTGATGGCCCCCAACCCGGCTGCCCAGCAGGCCCTGTTGGAGACGGCGTACGCGCGGGCAGGGCTCACCCCGGCACTGGTCGACCATGTCGAGGCGCACGGTACGGGCACCCCGTTGGGCGACCCGATCGAGGCGGGCGCACTCGGCGCGGTCCTCGGGCCCGGCCGGGACCCCGATCAGCCGCTGCTGCTGGGCTCGGTCAAGGGCAACCTGGGTCATCTGGAGTCCGCGGCGGGCGTGGCCGGCCTGGTGAAGACCGTGCTCGCCCTGCACCACGACCTCATCCCGCCCTCCCTGCATTGCGCGGACGGCAGCGCCCTGCGCGACGCCCGGCTGCGCGTCGTGAGCGAGCTCGAACCGTGGCCCCGCTACGGCGGCACCGCCATCGCCGGAGTCTCCGGCTTCGGGTTCGGCGGCACCAACGCCCATGCGGTGCTGGAGGAATGGCGGCCCGTCGCCCCGCCCGCGCCCCCGGCCGACGGGCCGACCGCTCGCCTGCACCTCCTCTCCGACGCCGACGCCGAGCGGGTCCGCGACACCGCGGGCCGGCTCTCGGCCTGGCTGCGGACGCCCGAGGGCCGCGCGGCGCACCCGGCCGACGTGGCACGCACACTCGCCGGGCGCACCGGCCGCGGGCCCGTACGTGCCGCGGTCGTGGCCCGTGGCCTGGACGAACTCGCCGACGTGCTGGGCGAGTTGGCGTCCGGGCGCCCGGACGGTCGGGTCACTACCGGCGACCGGGACCTCGTGGGCCCCGGCACGGTGTGGGTCTTCTCCGGGTACGGCACCCAGTGGCCCGGTATGGGACGCCGACTGCTGGCCGAGGAACCCGCGTTCGCCGCCGCCGTGGAGAAACTCGACCCGCAGCTCGCCGCCGAGTGCGGCGGCCTGTCCCTGTACGACCACCTGGCGTCGGGCACCGGCCTGGACCGTCTCGACACCGCCCAACCCCTCCTGTTCGGCCTGCAGTTGGCGCTCGCCGAGCTGTGGCGCTCGTACGGTGTCGAGCCCGCGGCCGTGATCGGCCACTCCCTGGGCGAGGTGGCGGCGAGTGTGTGCGCCGGTGCCCTGGACGTGGCCGACGGGGCGCGTGTCGTCGCCGTACGCGCTCGTCTGCTGAGCGGGCTGCGGGGCGGTGCGATGGCCGTGGCCGATCTGGACGACTCCGAACTCGACCAACTGGAACGGGACTTCCCGGGGGTGCATGTCGCCGTTCACTCCTCGCCCCGGCAGAAGGTCGTGACCGGAGCGGAGGCGGCGGTGGACCGTCTGGTGAGCCGTCTCCAGCAGGAGGGCCGGGCCGTCCGGGCGATGCGGGTCGTGGGGGCCGGGCACTCGCCACAGGTCGACGCACTGCTGCCGGGGCTGACCGAGGAGCTGGCCGGGGTGCGGGGGCGTCGGGCGCGCGTCCCCGTGTACTCCACCGTTCTCGACGACCCGCGCGACGAGAGCGCCTTCGACGCCGCCCACTGGGCCGCCAATCTGCGGCGGCCGGTACACCTGGACCGGGCCGTCGCGGCCGCGGCGGCCGACGGACACACGGCATTCGTCGAGATCTCGCCCCACCCGGTGCTCACGGGCGCCCTCACCGACACCGTGCCCGGCGCACTCGCCCTGGCCACGCTTCGCCGTGACGCGGACGGATCGGCGGCGTTCGCCGGCCAGTTGGGTGCCCTGTACGCGGCGGGACAGCGGCTGCCGCTGCCGCCCGGCCGGGTCATCGACCTGCCCGGTCCGCGCTGGCGGCATGCGCGGCACTGGTGGACGGACGGGAGGGCGGGTGCGGCGGCCGGACCGCCGGTGGCGGTATCGGTGTCGGTCGGACGGCACGCCGGTGGGGACGCGGGCGCGCCGGAGCGTGACGGCAGCCATGCGCGGGTCGGCGCGACGGGACCCGCCGACGGCCGGGCGTGTCTGGCGGCGCCCTCCCCTCCACTGGCCCGCCTGGCCCATCACATCGCCGCCGTGACCGGCCACCCGCCGACCCGGATCACCCCCGCCCTCGCGCTCGCCGATCTCGGCCTGGACTCCCTCATGGCGGTCCGTATCCGTACGGCCGTCGAGCGCGAGTTCGACGTGGAACTGCCCCTGCGTGACCTGCTCGGTGCCGGCACCGTCGCCGAGGCCGCGGCCCGTGTCGAGCGGGCCCTCCCCCAGTCGGCCGGTGGCGTGTCCCCGCGTCCCTTGCGCGCCACCGGCTCCCGGCCCCCGCTGTTCCTCGTGCACGCGGCCGGCGGTCCGAGCACCGTGTACCGGGCGCTCGCCGAGGGGCTCGGACCCGAGCAGCCGGTGTTCGGGCTCGACCGGATCGACGAGGCCCGCACGGTGCCGGACAAGGCGCGCCGCTACGCCGAGGCGATCGGCGCCACGCACCCTGACCTGCCCGTACTGCTGGGCGGTTGGTCCTTTGGCGGCTTCGTCGCCCAGGAGACCGCGCGGCAACTGGCCGCCGCCGGACGGGACGTGCCACTCGTGGTGCTCATCGACTCCGTACGGCCCCTGCCCCGGCCCGGGCTGACACCGGCCGACCGGCTCCGGGCCCACTTCGAGGGGTTCGCGGAGCACGTCGCCGAAACCTACGGTGTGCGCCTGGAGTTGCCGTACGACGACCTGGTGGCGATGGACGACGACCGGGACCGTATCGACGTCGTGCTCCGGGCCGTGCGGGAGGCCGTCGACGTGCCGCGCGCCGCGTTGGAGCACCAGCGCGCCTCCTACCTGGACCTGAGGATCGGCGAGGCGCACCGGCCGGGCGGGTACGAGGGCCGGGTGGTGCTCTACCGCGCCACCGAGCCGGCGCCGCACACGGTGCGCGATCCGGCGTACGAGCGCGACGACGAGGCGCTGGGCTGGGACGAGGTGTGCCCGCGCCTGGAGGTCGTCCGGGTGAGCGGACATCATCTGGCGCTGCTGGACCCGCCGTACGTCGACGAGATCGCCACGCATCTGAGCCGGGCGCTCGCCGAGCGCACCCCCTCCCCCTGAACCAGAACCCTCTCCCCTGAACCAGAACCC
>JABFVM010000242.1 GCA_013362785.1 Streptomyces sp.
GCGACGGCTTCCTCCACGGTGTTCGCGAGGGGTTTCTCGCACAGGACGTGCTTGCCCGCGGCCAGCGCGGCGAGCGCGATCTCGGCGTGGCTGTCGCCGGGGGTGCAGATGTCGACGAGGTCGATGTCGTCCCGCGCGATCAGGGCCCGCCAGTCGGTCTCGGCCGCCGCCCAGCCGTGCCGGTCGGCCGCCGCGCGCACGGCGCCGGTGTCCCGGCCGCAGATCGCGGCGAGCACCGGGCGGAGCGGCAGGTCGAAGACGCGGCCCGCGGTGCGCCAGCCCTGGGAGTGGGCGGCGCCCATGAAGGAGTAGCCGACCATGCCGATCCGCAGCGGTGGCCTCTCGCTCTCTGCCCCGTCTGACTGCTGCGGCTGTCCCATATGCGATGTCCTCCTCGTCGTCGTGACACGGTGGGGGGTGGGCCCCGCCCCGATGGGCTGGTCAGTCCCGGGGGCAGGGCTCCTCACTTGAAGCCGGTGGACATGTACTGGTCGACGTTGCCCTTGTCGACGACCGCCGAGTAGAGCGTGATCGAGGCCGGGATCTCGAACTCGGCCATGCCGCCGACTCCGTTGCCCTGGGCCAGCGCGCGGGCGAGGTCGATGGCGGAGGCGGCCATGGTCGGCGGATACAGGACGGTGGCCTTGAGGACGCCGTCGTCCTGCTTGATGGCCTGGAAGGCGGACAGCGCGCCCGCGCCGCCGACCATCAGGAAGTCGTCCCGCCCGGCCTGCTCGATGGCGCGCAGTGCGCCGACGCCCTGGTCGTCGTCGTGGTTCCACAGGGCGTCGAACTTCGACTGGGCCTGGAGGAGTTGGGCCATCTTGGCCTGTCCGGACTCGACCGTGAACTCGGCCGCCTGACGGGCCACCTTCTTGATGTTGGGGTAGTTCTTCAGGGCGTCGTCGAAGCCCTGGGTGCGCTGCTTGGTCAGCTCCAGGTTGTCCAGGCCGGCCAGCTCGATGACCTTGGCGTCCGCCTTTCCCTTGAGCTTCTCGCCGATGTAGTTCCCGGCGTTGAGGCCCATGCCGTAGTTGTCGCCGCCGATCCAGCAGCGGTACGCCTGCGGGGTGTTGAAGATCCGGTCGAGGTTGATGACCGGGATGCCCGCGCGCATCGCCTTCAGGCCGACCTGGGTGAGCGCCTTGCCGTCGGCGGGCAGCACCACCAGGACGTCGACCTTCTTGTTGATCAGCGTCTCGATCTGGCCGATCTGCGCGGCGGTGTCGTTGGAGCCCTCGGTGATCTCCAGGGTGACGTCGGAGTACTTCTTCGCCCGGCTCTTGGCGTTGTCGTTGATCGCGTTGAGCCAGCCGTGGTCGGCCTGCGGACCGGCGAAGCCGATCGTGACCGCCTTGCCGGGCTTGTCGTCGGCGGCCGGCTGGTCGTTGGCGGCGGGCTCGTCGCTCGACTCGTTACTCGTGCAACCTGTGAGGACGGCACCCGCGGATACGGCGGCGGCCCCGAAGAGCAGTCCTCTGCGTGAGGGGATCTGTGGCATGGCGGTGAACCCTTTCCTCAGGTCGTGCTCGCGGTACGGCGCTGGACCAGCACGGCGGCGACGATGATCGCGCCCTTGGCGATCTGCTGGACGTCGCTCTGCAGGTTGTTCAGGGCGAAGATGTTGGTGATCGTGGTGAAGATCAGGACGCCGAGCACGGAGCCGACGATGGTGCCGCGGCCCCCGGTGAGCAGGGTGCCGCCGATGATCGCGGCGGCGATGGCGTCGAGTTCGTAGAGGTTGCCGTTGGTGTTCTGGCCGGAGCCGGACAGGATGATCAGCAGGAAGGCGGCGATGCCGCAGCACAGTCCGGACAGCAGGTAGAGGTAGAGCCGCTGGCGGCGGACGTCGATACCGGCGAGGCGGGCCGCCTCCGCGTTGCCGCCGACGGCGACCGTGCGGCGTCCGAAGGTGGTGCGGTTCAGGACCAGCCAGCCGATGATCGTCACGACGGCGAAGACCATGACCAGCGGCGGAATGCCAAGGACGTACGCGTCGCGCTCGCCGAGGTCGAGTACCGAGGGAATCGTGACGATCTGCGTCTTGCCGTCGGTGATCTGGAGGGCCAGGCCGCGGGCGGAGGCCAGCATGGCGAGCGTCGCGATGAACGGCACCATCGCGCCGTACGCGATCAGCACTCCGTTGACCAGTCCGCATCCCACACCGACGATCACCGCGGTGAACAGGATGCCGGCGAAGCCGTACTCCTGGGTCGCGACCGTCGTCGCCCACACCGAGGCCAGCGCGACGATCGCGCCGACGGACAGGTCGATGCCGCCGGAGATGATGACGAAGGTCATGCCGACGGTGACGACGCCGATCACGGAGGCCTGGGTGAGGACGAGTTGGAGGTTGCGGGTGTCCAGGAACTCGTCCGGCTTGGTGATGCCGCCGATGACGATCAGCGCGGCGAGGACGCCGAGCAGGGACAGGGTGCGCACGTCGACGCGGGCCATCAGGCCGCGCCAGGCGGGCGGTGCGCCGGCCGACGGCACCTTGCCGGTGCTGTCCCGGGGCGGGGAGGCGTGCTGCGTCATGACGCCGGGCTTCCTTCCATGACGAGGTCGAGTACGCGGTGTTCGTCGAGTTCGCGGGCCGGTGCGGTGTGGACGACACGGCCTTCGCGCAGGACCAGCACACGGTCGGCGAGGCCGAGGACTTCGGGCACTTCACTGGAGACCAGCAGCACGGCCAGGCCTTCGTCGGCCAGCCGGCGCACGACCGCGTACAGCTCGGCGCGGGCGCCGACGTCGACGCCGCGGGTGGGTTCGTCGAGCAGCAGGACACGGCAGCCGCGCAGCAGCCAGCGGGCCAGGACGGCCTTTTGCTGGTTGCCGCCGGACAGGGTGCGCACGGGCACCGACGGGTTGTCCGGCCGCAGCGACAGCTCGCGTGTCGCGGCCCGCGCCGCCCGCAGTTCGGCGGCGCGGTCGATCCAGCCGCCGCGTGAGAAGCGGGACATGGACGACACCGACACATTGCGGGTGACGGACTCCAGCATCAGCAGGGCCTGCGCCTTGCGTTCCTCGGGAGCGAGCCCCAGACCGGCGCGGACGGCGGCCCGCACACTGCCGGGCTTCAGCGCCCGCCCGTCCACGAGTACCTGACCGGCGCTGGGCTTGCGGGCGCCGTAGATCGTCTCCAGGATCTCGGAGCGCCCCGAGCCGACGAGTCCGGCGAGCCCGACGATCTCCCCGGGCCGCACGCTCAGGTCCAGGGACTCGAACTCGCCGTCCCGGGCGAGTGCGCGTACCTCCAGCAGCGGTTCGCCGCCGGTCGCGTCCTTCGCGGGCCGCTCGGGGAAGACGTACTCGACGTTGCGTCCCGTCATCAGCGCCACGACGTCACGCGTCGGCGTCGACTTCGCCGGAAGCCCGCCGGCCACGGCCCGCCCGTCCTTCAGCACGGTCACCCGGTCGCCGATCCGGCGGATCTCCTCCAGCCGGTGCGAGATGTAGACGACGGCGACACCGGCGGCGGTGAGGTCGCCGACGATGCGGAAGAGGTTGTCGACCTCGTCCGGGTCGAGGGCGGCGGACGGCTCGTCCATCACGATGAGCCGTACGTCGTGGGAGAGCGCCCGCGCCATCGACACGATCTGCTGCTGGGCCGCCGACAACTCCCCCACCAGCCGCGCCGGATCGATCTCTGGATGCCCAAGTCGCTTGAGCAGCTGGGCTGTTGAGGCCCGCGCGGCCTTTCCGCGTACGACGAAACCGGCGGCCGTGGGTTCATGGCCGAGGTGGACGTTCTCGGCCACCGACAGGTGCTCGACGAGGTCGAGTTCCTGGTAGATGGTGGCGATGCCGAGGCGCATGGCGGCGATCGGCGAGCGGAGGGTGACCGCCTCGCCGCGCCAGTGGATGGTGCCGGTGTCGGGCTGGTGGGCGCCGGCCAGGACCTTGATGAGCGTGGACTTGCCGGCGCCGTTCTGGCCGAGCAGGCAGTGCACTTCACCGGCCTGGACATCGAGGTCGACGCCGTCGAGGGCGCGGACTCCGGGGAACGACTTGGTGATGCCGGACATGCTGAGCAGCGGTGGTTCTGGTGCCATGAGGTCCCCTTGGCGGGCGTACGGGCCGGTTTCAGGGCGGGGCGAGGCGAGGCAGGGCAGGGCGGAGCTGAGCACTGTGCGAGGTGAGGTGCGGTGCGGTGAAGTGCGGTGCTGCGCGGTGCTGGTGAGCCGTACGGGGTGAGTGGCTTACGCGGGTGAGAACAGGTGGTCGCTGATGAGCCGGGCCGCGCCGATGACTCCGGCGGTGGGGCCCAGCTCGCCCAGGACGATGGGGAGGTTGCCGGTCGCCAGGGGCAGCGACTGGCGGTAGACCTGGGTGCGGATCGCGGCGAGCAGGTTGTGGCCGAGGCCGGTCACCCCGCCGCCGATCACCACCAGGCCGGGGTTGAAGAAGCTGACGAGTCCGGCGATGACCTGGCCGACGCGGTTGCCGCCCTCGCGGATCAGGTCGAGCGCGGTGGCGTCGCCGGCGGCGGCCGCGGCGGCGACGTCGACGGCGGTCAGGGTGCCGTTCGCCTCCAGCCGTGAGGCGAGTTCCTCCGACAGTCCCTGCTGGGCCGCCTCCACGGCGTCCCGGGCGAGGGCCGCCCCGCTGAAGTGGGCCTCCAGGCAGCCCCGGTTGCCGCAGGCGCAGGGGCGGCCGTCGGGCACGGCCTGGATGTGCCCGATGTCGCCCGCGCTGCCGGTGACACCGCGGTGGACGTCACCGCCCGCGACGATGCCGCAGCCGATGCCGGTGCCGATCTTGACGCAGAGGAAGTCGCCCACGGAGCGTGCGACGCCCGCGTGCTGCTCCCCCATCGCCATGAGGTTCACGTCGTTGTCGACCATGACCGGGCAGCCGAGTTCCTGGCTGAGCGCCTCCCGCACCGGGAAGCCGTCCCAGCCCGGCATGATCGGCGGAGCCACCGGGACTCCCTCGGGGAAGCGGACCGGGCCCGGGACTCCGATACCGGCGCCGTCGTACCCCTCCGCGAGCCCCGAGGCCCTCAACTTCGCGGCCATGGACAGGACTTGCTCGAAGACCGCGACCGGTCCCTCACGGACGTCCATGGGCTGGTTGAGATGGCCGAGGATCTCCAGTTCGGCGTTGGTGACGGCGACGTCGACCGAGGTCGCGCCGATGTCGACGCCGAGGAAGCGCAGCCCGGGGTTGAGCCGGACGTTGTGGGAGCGGCGGCCACCGCGCGAGGCGGCGAGTCCGTCGGCCACGACCAGGCCCGTCTCCAGCAGCCGGTCCACCTCCACGGCCAGCTTGGACCGTGAGAGGTCGATCTGATCGCCCAGCTGGGCCCGGGAGTTGGGTCCTCCGTCACGCAACAGCTTGAGCAGCCGGGCCTGATGGGCGTTCGCGGGTCGAGCCGTCATACGTCTCACGAGCCCCTCCCCGCCTCGATCGGCCTGTGTGCGCCGGGTTTCGGCCACCTCGATGGCCTGCTTTCGAGGGGAACGTAGCAGTGGCCGCCGGGACTGGGAAGAAGTTGCGCACAGATTGCCGTCAACTTTCTCCACTCACAGGACAAAGCCGGGCCGCGCCTGGTGCGGCGGGCTCCGGCCCCGCAGGATGGGCTCGCAGGAGGGACGGCGGACCGGACCGTCCGGACCGGGGTGAGGGGGAATCACGTGATTCTGGTGACGGGTGCCACGGGGAACGTCGGTGCCGAGCTGGTGCGCGCGCTGGCGGAGGCCGAGGAGCCGGTGCGTGCGATGAGCCGCTCCGGCAGGGCGGCGGGGTTACCGGCCGGGGTGGAGGCCGTGGCCGGCGATCTCAACCGGCCCGAGACCGTGCGGGACGCCCTGGACGGCGTACGGTCGCTGTTCCTGATGCCCGGCTACGAGGGGCAGCGCGAGATCCTGGCCGACGCGCGGGCGGCGGGCGTGGAGCATGTCGTGCTGCTGTCCGGGAAGTCGGCCGAGCTCGACGACGACAACGCGGTGACGCGCTATCTGCGGGCGGCCGAGTCGGAGGTGCGGGCGTCCGGGCTGTCGTGGACGTTCGTGCGGCCGGTGAGCTTCATGTCCAACGCGCTGGCTCTGGTGGACCCGATCCGCAAGGGCGACGAGGTGCGGGTGCCGTTCCCGAGAGTGCGCACCGCGGACGTCGATCCGTACGACATCGCCCAGGTGACGGCGCACGCGCTGCGCTCGTCCGGGCACGAGGGCCGCGTCCACACGGTGACCGGGCCCGAGTCCCTGCTGCCCGCCGACCGCGTCCGGATCCTCGGCAAGGTGCTCGGCCGCGACCTGCGCACCGTCGGCCTCACGGACGAGGAGGCGCGCACGGAGATGGGCGCCCAGCTCCCGGCACCGTACGTCGACGCGTTCTTCCGCTTCTTCGTGGACGGCGTCCTGGACGAGTCGGAGGTCCTGCCGACCGTGCAGGACATAACGGGCCAGGCACCGCGCACGTTCGAGCAGTGGGCCCGGACGCACGCGGACGCGTTCTGAGCAAACCTCCCGGCGCTACGACTCCTGCCGGGCGTGGTACGACCGGCGCGTGTGCTCGGTGTGGTCCCGCATCAGCTGGGTGGCCTGCTGTTCGTCCCGCTCGGTGATCGCGGCGATCATGCCGCGGTGCTCGATCCAGGACTGCTGCCCGCGCTGCCGGGCGACCGGCGTGTAGTACCAGCGGACGCGGCGATCGACCTGGGCCGCCAGCTCGGCGAGGACCGCGTTGCCCGCGAGCTCCATGATCTTCGCGTGGAAACGGGCGTTGAGGGCGACGGCCGCGTCCACCTCGTCGGCTGCGACGGCCTTCTCGCCCTCCGCGCACAGCTCTTCCAGGGCCTTGATGCCGGCGCTGTCGGCGTGGGCGGCGGCGAGCCGGGCGGCCTCGGCCTCCAGGAGGGTGCGGACGGTGAGGAGCTGGTCGGCCTCCTCCTCCGTCGGCTCATGCACGAACGCGCCCTGCGCGGGCCGCAGATCGACCCAGCCCTCGGTGTTCAGCCGTTGCAGCGCCTCGCGTACCGGCTGCCGCGACACGCCGAGATGACCTGCCAGTTCGCTCTCGACCAGATGCTGGCCGGGCTGGAGGGCGCGGGTGGTGATGAGTTCGAGCAGCGCCTCGTAGACGCGGTCGCGCAGCGGGCCGGGCCGTTCGAGCTTGGGCACCGCACCCTGCGGCAGTCCTGTCGACAACATCGGTCCCCTCCTGGGCGATCACCGGGCGACTGCGTCCCGTAGCCGACCGTCACGGAAAGCCAGTATCAATTGTCTTTCGTCTACAGTCTACGGCGCACAAAGGCCAGGGGACCGGGGAGTTGGCCACATCACACCGGGGCGTCGCCCCACACCACGGCCGCGTCAGGGGCAGCGCACGACCTGCCCGGCGTACGACAGGTTCCCGCCGAACCCGAAGAGCAGCACCGGGTCCCCGCCGGAGATCCTCCCCTGCTCCACGAGCTTGGAGAACGCCAGCGGGATGCTCGCCGCCGAGGTGTTCCCGGACTCGGAGACATCGCGTGCGACCACGGCGTTGACCGCGCCGAGCTTCTCGGCGAGGGGCTCGATGATGCGCAGGTTGGCCTGGTGCAGAACGACCCCGGCGAGGTCCTCGGGCGCGAGGCCCGCCCGCTCGCAGGCCCTGCGGGCGATGGCCGGCAGCTGGGTCGTGGCCCAGCGGTAGACGCTCTGCCCCTCCTGCGCGAACCGCGCGGGCTGGCCCTCGATGCGCACCGCGTGCCCCATCTCGGGC
>JABFVM010000433.1 GCA_013362785.1 Streptomyces sp.
ACCAGGTCCCTGGCCCGCCAGACCGTCCCCATCCCACCGCCGCCGAGGCGGGCCTCCAACTCGAAGCGCCCGTCGACGACTCGTCTGCCGGGACCTCTGTCTCCCTCACTCATGGGCGGGAGCTTAATCACCGCAATGAGCCCGCAGATCACCGCGGCTGCCCAGGGTCACCGGGTCTGCCGTTGTGGCATCATCCGCTGTCATGCCCTCGATAACCGCGTGGTCGTCAAGGACCGCTGGCCGTCTGCTCGTTGTCCTGCTCGCGTTATTCCTGGCGCAGCCCGTCACGGGGGCCCAAGCCCTCACCACACCCGGGGAACGGGCCCGCGACGCCGACACCGCGACACCCGACCGGCTCCGCTACGACGTGACGCTGCGCGCCAACGCCGACGGCTCTCGTTGGACGGGCCGGGAGCGGGTGTCGTTCCGTAACTCCTCCGCTCGGCCCCTGCGTGAGGTGTACGTGCGTCTGTGGGGCAACGGCGTCGACAAGTGCGGCGCCCCCGGCAAGCCGTCCCCGGTCGCGGTGTCCGGGGTTCGCGGGGGTACGGCGGATCGGCTCACCGTGGACTGCACCGCCCTGCGGATCGCCCTGCCGAAGCCGCTGGCACACGGCGAGCGCACGACCGTCGGCTTCGATGTGTCCATCACCGTGCCCGAACGCAACGACCGCTTCGGCCGCGAGGGCGCCTTCCGCTTCCTGGGCAATGCGCTGCCCGTGCTCGCCGTGCACGATGCCACGGGATGGCATCTCGACCCGTATGTGTCGACCGGGGAGAGCTTCTACTCCCTGGCGAGCGACTTCCGGGTCGCGCTCGACCACCCTTCGGCCCTCCAGGTCCCGGCGACCGGCCGCACGGCGACCCTGCCGGGCAGGCCCGGGCGCAGCCTGACGGTCAGCGTCGCGCACCGGGTGCGGGACTTCGCCTGGGCGGCGGGCCCGTTCCGCACCGCGACCGAGACCACGCCCGGGGGCGTGCGGGTGAAGTCGTACTGGGCGCCCGACACCTCCGCCGCGGGTGTGCGGGTCACCCGCCAGGACGGCGTCGCGGCCGTCGACCGGTTCGGCAAGGAGTACGGCCGCTACCCGTACGGCGAGATCGACCTGGTGATGACCAGCGGGTTCGGCGGTGGGATGGAGTATCCCGGCCTGGTTCTCCTCGGGACCACCGAAGAAGGCAGTGCCGTCGTCCACGAGGTCGCCCACCAGTGGTGGTACGGCATCGTCGGCAACGACGAATACCGGGCGCCCTGGCTGGACGAGAGCTTCGCCCAGTACGCCAACGCCCGCTTCTACGGCTGGGACACCCGCGACTGCTGGTCCGAGGAGGACTGGCCGAGCGACCGTACCGCGCTGACCAACTCGATGGCCTACTGGTCCGCACACCGAGGCGAGTACCACCTGCTCTACACGGCCGGCCCCTGCGCCCTCGCGGACCTGGAGCGCACCCTCGGCGCCGCCACCATGGCCCGCCTCCTCAAGCGGTACGCCCAGGACCACTGGTACGGCGTCTCCACCACCGCCGATTTCAAGAAGGCCGCCCAGTCCGTGGCGGACGACGACCTCGGCCCCTTCTGGAAGCAGCACCGGATCCGGTGACGACGGTCGCACCGGGTGCGCCACCGGGTGCGCCCGCCGTCCCCCGTCAGCCCTCGTCAGCGCCTCAGGTTCGCGGCGGTCGCGGCGGCGACGACACGGTCGCGTTCCGTCCGGGTGAACCGCCCCTCCGACAGCCACCCGTCGGCAAGGGTGCGCACCGCCTGGACGAAGAGGCCGGTGGTGGCGAAGGGAGCCTGGTTCCAGAGCACGTCGAGGAAGGTCAGGCCGTCGGGGCGGGCGCGGTTCGGGACACCGGAGTCGGCCGCGCCGAAGACGATGACCGGCTCGGAGCGCTTGAAGTAGGCGTGGTAGCGGGTGTCGTCGGCGATGTGGAACGGGGCGAGGGTCAGGCCGTGGGTCGTGAAGTGGAGCGGGCGGCCCTCGGGGGCGATCGCGTCGGCCAGGTCGCCGCGGAGCGTGAAGCGCCTGTAGAAGGAGAAGGCGCGCAGGCCCGGCTCGGGGCTGCGGGCGACCAGCAGGACCGGTCCGTAGAAGAGTGACTGGACGGTGGGGTCGTCCAGGGCCCTTTCGATGCGCAGGCGGTAGGGGGCGAGGATCGTCACACGGTCGCCGCGCTGCCAGCTTCGGCTCACCGTGAAGTAGCTGCCCGGCACGGCCGCGGCGTCCACCCGTTGCCGGATCCCGTTGACCGTGACGGTGAAGCCCGCCGTCGCCCAGGACGGCACCCGGAGCTTCAGATCGAGTCGGCCACTTCCCTCACGGAACGTCAGGGTGCGCACCCCCTCGCCCGGGTAGTCGCTGCTCTGGTCGATGACGAAGCCGCGCTCCGGCCAGCGCAGTGTCGAGGCCAGGTAGAGGTTGACGTAGAGGGCGTCGCCGTCGGCGGAGCGGAAGTAGACCGAGTCCTGGTACTTGGTGTGGTTCTCCATCCCGGTGCCGCCGCAGCAGGTGCCGGTGTTGCCGTACTCGCGCACGACCCCCGGGCCCATCCCCACGAAGTAGGTGACCTCGGGGCTGGTCGTGCTGGGCGTGTCCCGGCGGGAGGCGAGGATGTGGTTGGTCAGGCCCCGTTCGTAGTAGTCCATGTAGGCCGCGTCCGGCTGGTGGAAGAACAGCTGCCGGGTCAGCTTCAGCATGTTGTACGTCGCGCAGGTCTCGGCGTTGTTCTCCGCGAGGGTGGCCGCGACGGCGCCCCTGGCCCGGAACATCTCGCCCTGGCCGGTGCCGCCCAGGCTGTACATGCGCGGGGGCGTCACCATGCCCCAGAAGTTGCGGGCCGCGGCGGCGTACTGCTCCTCGCCGGTGTGGTCGTACAGCCGCAGGTAGCCCGTGAACTGGGGAATGTGCTGGTTGGCGTGTCTGCCGTCGAGGATGTCGCGGTCCTGCGCGCAGGCGGTCAGCAGGTCGGTGTTGTCGAAGCAGCGCGCGGCGGCGAGGTGCTCCTGCCGGCCGGTCAGGGCGTACAGGTCCGTCAACACCTCGTTCATCCCGCCGTACTCACCGGCGATGTAGATCGACCACATGCGCTCCAGCTGCGCCTTCGGCAGGTGCCCGAGCCTGCTGTGCACCCAGTCGCCCATCTTCGAGGCGATGTCCAGGGCCTGTGCGTTCCCGGCCAGGGCGTGGGCGTCGAGGAGACCTCGCATGATCTTGTGGCAGGTGTAGTACGGCGCCCAGATGGTGGGGTACGTCGTGTAGCTCTCCAGGAGGATGAACTGCGTCTCCGGATACGCCGCGAGGTAGCCGGGGTGGCTGGGTCTCGGCGAGCCGTGCTCGGCGAAAGCGCGCTGGCACTCCCCGAGGGCGGTGACCAGGTAGTCGAGCTTCGCCTTGAGTGCCGTCTCCCGGGTGTCGGCGTACGCCTGGGAGATGAGGCTGAGGAAGTGGCCGCCGTAGTGCCCGCGCAGGTTTCCGTCGGAGGTCTCCCAGCCGCCCGGCGGCCGGGCACCTCGGGTGTCGAGGCCGGCGTTGGCGCGGAAGACGGCCAGGATGCGGTCGGCCGGGTAGGACCGGGCGTAGCCGAGCATCAGGTCGCGCTTGCGGCGGAACACGCCCTCACCGAGCGTCACTTGGTCCAGTGGGAAGGGGCGGACGGCCCAGGCGGGTTGCGCGGACGGCGAGGGAGCGGGCGCGCCGGACGGGGAGGTGGCGTGTGCCGACGGGGCCAGGTGCGGGAGGGAGACGCTCGCGAGAGGCGCGGCTGCGGCCGCTCCGGCGGCCATCCCCAACAGACGGCGGCGGGTGGGGAGTTGGGGGTGGGTGTGGGGGTGGGACTCAGGCATGGTCGGGCTCCTGTCGTCTCATGTGTGGGGGCAGGAATGCCGTGGTGCCGGTGCGGTCCGTGTAGCAGTCCGCGCAGCGGCCCGTGCAGGGCTACCCCCTCTCCTCCGGCCGGGTCGGCAGCCACACCCGCATCGTCGACGGGCCTCGGTTGGCCCAGGAGTGGTAGGGCACCAGGACGATGCCCGTGGATTCGGCCGACGGGGTCGCGGCTCGGTCGGGAGGGCCGTACGGCCATGTGGATTCGGGGAGTTCGTCCGGGGCGGTGAGGTCGCCGGGGACTACGACGGTGGCGTCCGGTCCGTCGACCGGCTCGGCTGATGTGTCCACCCGTACGGCGTCGACCTCGCCTCCCTCGGGAAGGTCTACCGATTCGGCGCAGTACACCAGCGGACCGCGCTGGACGGCCGCCGTGCCGCGGATCGCGTCGATGCGCGGGTCGGGGGCGATCCAGCGGGGCGCCATGGGCAGTTCGAGCCGGACCTCGTCGCCGGGGCGGAAGCGGCGGGTGACCGTGGCCGTGCCCGGGGCGACGGTGCGTCGGGAACCGTCGGGCTCGACCAGCCATGTCGTGGCGCCCTCGGTCCAGGCGGGGACGCGCAGCGACAGGGTCCAGGGGTGGTCCGGGGTTCGGGCGATCCGTACGGTCAGCTGTCCGCCCGAGGGGTAGTCGGTGCGGATCCGCAGGGCCACCGCGCCGCCGCTCGCGAGGGTGGTGGTGATCTCCGCGTCGGCGTACTGGTGGACCTGGATGCCGTGGTCGTCCGCCGTCGCCAGGTAGGCGGGCAGCGCGGCCAGGGTGCGTGCCACGTTCGTCGGGCAGCAGGACACCGCGAACCACGGGGCGCGCAGGCTCGATTCGGCGCGCGGGCTGGCGGCGTCCGTGGGCGGTACGGTGCCTCGGCGGCGCCGGTGCAGGGTGTTGGCGTAGAAGAAGGACCTGCCGTCCTCGGACGGCGAGGCGGCGACCAGGTTGAACAGGGTGCGCTCCGCCAGGTCGGCGAAGCGCGGCTCGCCGGTCGCCAGGAGCAGGCGCCAGCTCAGCATCACCGAGGCGACGCCGGCGCAGGTCTCGGCGTAGGCGCGGTCCGGGGGGAGGACGAAGTCGTCGCCGAAGGACTCGTCCCGGTGGTGCGAGCCCATCCCGCCGGTCAGGTAGGTGCGGCGGGCGACCGTGGTCTCCCACTGGCGTACGACGGCCGCGAGCAGGGCGTCGTCCCCGTTCTCCACGGCCACGTCGACGGCGCCGGACGCGAGGTAGAGGGCGCGTACGGCGTGTCCGCGCAGGACGGGGGCCTCCCGCACCGGGATGTCGTCCTGGTAGTAGGCGCGGCCGAACTCGTCGTCGGCGAGGGTGCCGTGGCCGCGGCGGTCGACGAAGAGAGCGGCCTGGTCGAGGTAGTGCTGCTCCCCCGTCGCCCGGGCCAGTTCGACCAGGGCCATCTCGATCTCAGGGTGCCCGCACACGCCCTCGATGCCGCCCGGGCCGAAGGTGGCGCACACATGGTCGGCGGCTCGCCGGGCGATCTTGGCCAGCTCGCCCTCGCCCCGGGCCCGGATCTGGGCCACGCCCGCCTGGATCAGGTGGCCGTAGCAGTACAGCTCGTGGCCCCATTCGAGGTCGCTGTAGCGGGGCTGCTGGCCGGGGCGGCCGAAGGCGGTGTTGAGGTAGCCGTCCGGTTCCTGGGCGGGGGCGATCACATCGGTGATCAGGTCGAGCGCGGTGCCGGCGTCGACTCCGCCGTCCCAGGCCATGGCTTCGAGGAGCTTGTAGACGTCGGAGTCGGCGAACTCACGCCCCTGCCGGTCCTGTTGGATGCGGCCCTCGGCGGCGGCCCGGAAGTTGCCGATCCAGCCGACGCGTTCCATCCAGTCGTGGCAGTGGCCGAGGGTGGCGGTCGTGTTGATGTGCCGGCGGCGGGCCCAGAAGCCTCCGGTGATCCGGACCTCGTGCAGGCCGAGGGGGCGTAACCGACCCCGGGTGGGCGCCACCGGCAGCACGGGTGACGCCGCCGTCGACCCAACTGCGCTCTCCCCGTTCTCCCCGTTCCTCTGGATCGTCTGGTTCCCCTGGTTGTCCCGGTTGTCCTTCACCGATTCACCCCTTCAGCGCGCCCGACATGAAACCCCGTACGTAGTGCCGTTGCAGCAGCAGGAAGACCAGGAGGCAGGGGACGGCGAGGACCACCACGCCCGCCTCGGTGGCGCCGTAGTCGACGGCGCCCATGCTCTGCTGGCGCAGGTTCGCCACGGCGAGCGGCAGGGGTGCCTTCTCGCTGTCGGAGATCAGGATCAGGGGCGCGATGAAGTCGTTCCACGCCGCGAGGAAGGCGAAGAGGCCCACGGTGATCAGTCCCGGCCGCACCGCCGGGAGCAGGACCCGGCGTAGTGCGCCCGCCGTGCCGCAGCCGTCGACGAGGGCCGACTCCTCCAGTTCGCGCGGGACGGCCTCGAAGGAGATCCGCATCATGAAGGTGGCGAACGGCAGTTGGAACATGGCCAGCACCAGGCTCAGCCCGACCAGCGAGTTCTGCAGGTGGAGGCGGCCGAGGAGCACGTAGAGCGGGATGAGGAGGGTGGCGTAGGGGACCATGAGGATGGCCAGGGTGAGCAGGAACAGCACGTTCCTGCCGGGGAACCGGAAGCGGGCGAAGGCGTAGCCGCCGAGCAGGGAGACGCCGAGGGTCAGGGCGACGGTCAGCGCCGAGACGACGGTGCTGTTGAGGAGGTACCGCCACAGGCCGGCGTCGTGGTCGAGCAGGGTGCGGTAGTTGCCGAGGCCGTAGCCGGACTGCTGTGCGGTGCCGGGCTGGGCGCTGACCGATGCCCAGGCGTTCCACAGCAGCGGGAAGAGGAAGATGACGGCCAGACCTCCGGCGACGACGTAGTACGGCGTCCGGCCGAGGGCTCGGTTGGGCACCGGGGTGTCCCTTCTCCAGGAGGCGGGGGTCATGACTCGTCGGCGTGGCGCAGGCCGCGGAACTGCAGGGCGTTGAGCAGCAGCAGCGCGGCCAGCACGACGATGGACAGGGCCGCCGCGGTGCCGAGGTTCAGGCGTTGGAACGCCTCGCGGTAGATCAGCTGTACGACGGTGACGGTGCTGTTGTCCGGTCCGCCCTTGGTGAGGACGAAGAACTGGTCGAAGGCGAGCAGTGATCCGGTCACGCAGAGCAGCAGGGACAGCGCGAGGGACGGTTTCAGCAGCGGCAGCGTGATGCTGCGGAAGATCTGGGCACGTCCTGCGCCGTCGATGCGTGCCGCCTCGTACACCTCGTGGGGGATGCGCTGGAGGCCGACGAGCAGGATCAGCATGTAGAAGCCGGCGAATTTCCAGACGACGAGGAAGACCGTCGACAGCAGGGCGGAGTTCGGTGTGCCGAGGAAGGACACCGGGTCGTCGGCCAGGCCGAGTTTCTCCAGTGTGCGGCTGAGCGGGCCGGTCGTGGGGCTGTACAGGCCCCAGAACAGCAGGGACGCGGAGGCCAGGCCCAGCGCGCCGGGCAGGAAGTAGACCGTGCGGAAGAAGCCCGTGCCGGGGCGTGACTCCTGCACCAGCAGGGCGAGGCCCAGTGCCAGTCCGAGCAGGACGACGGTGACGATCACCGTGTAGAGGAGGGTGAAGCGGACGGCGGGCCAGAACAGGGGGCTGTCGGTGATGTCCGCGTAGTTCTCGGGGGCGTTGGCGCCGCGGTCCCCGGCGAGCAACGGCCAGTCGTTCAGGGACATCTGGCCGACGAGCAGCAGGGGCCAGAGGAAGAACACGGCGACGAAAACGGCCGTGGGCGC
>JABFVM010000197.1 GCA_013362785.1 Streptomyces sp.
GCGGCCCCGGCCGCACCAAGAAGCAGCCGAAGAAGGCCAAGGGCAAGCAGCGCTCCGGCAACCCGATGAAGCGCAAGCAGCAGGAGCTGGAGGAGGCCGAGCGTCGGGCCGCCGCGGCCCAGGGCGGCGGCGCCTTCGGGGTGCCGGGTCAGCAGGCTCCGCAGGACTTCGAGCTGCCGGACGAGTTCAAGAAGTTCATGGGCTGAGTTCCGGGAAGCTCATCGGCCGCATTCAGGGAAGTTCATCGGCCGAGTTCCGTCCCGTACGTCGCAGAGGGCGCCCTTCTCCACGAGGGGCGCCCTCTGCGCGTGCCAGCGACCGCTGTCTGCCGTAACGTCCAGATATGAGCAATGCCGCGCCACCACGCAAGGCCCCTGACCAGCCGTGGCGCACCGAGGGCACACCGGAAGAGCCGCCCGGGCGGCCCCGTGGCCGCTGGGGGCGCGGTCGATGGTGGGGCCTGCTCCTGACCGCGGTGGTCGTGTTCCTGCTCGCCTATGTGGGGCTGACGTACTTCGACCGGGGCAATGAGCCGACGATCTCCTACACGGAGTTCAGCAAGCAGGTCGACGCCGACAATGTCTCCAAGATCTACTCCAAGGGCGACGCCATCCAGGGCGAGCTCAAGGACGCCCGGGACAAGCCTGACGGCGACGGCGACTACACCAAGTTCAAGACACAGCGGCCGTCCTTCGCGGACGACGACCTCTGGCAGGAACTGAACAGCCGCGGTGTGACGGTGACCGCGGAGCCGGTCGTGCGGGAGCGCGGTGTCCTGTCCAACCTGCTGTTCTCCCTGATCCCGATCGCGTTCCTGGTCGCGGTCTGGATCTTCTTCGCCCGGCGGATGGGCACGGGCGGCCTGGGCGGCGCGGGCGGCATGCTCGGCCGCAAGGCGCCGCCCAAACCGGTCGAGCTCCAGCCGGGCACGGAGCGCACGACGTTCGCCGACGTGGCCGGCATCGACGAGGTCAAGGGCGAGCTGGACGACGTCGTCGACTTCCTGGAGCACCCCGACGCCTACCGGAAGATGGGCGCGAAGATGCCGCGCGGCGTGCTCCTCGCGGGCTCGCCCGGCACCGGCAAGACCCTGCTGGCGCGGGCGGTGGCGGGCGAGGCGGGCGTGCCGTTCTTCTCCGCCTCCGCGTCCGAGTTCATCGAGATGATCGTCGGCGTCGGCGCCTCCCGGGTCCGGGAGCTGTTCGCCGAGGCCCGCAAGGTGGCGCCGTCGATCATCTTCATCGACGAGATCGACACCATCGGACGGATGCGCGGCGGCGGCGCCTCGGTGAGCGGTCACGACGAGCGCGAGCAGACGCTGAACCAGATCCTCACCGAGATGGACGGCTTCTCCGGCTCGGAGGGCGTGGTCGTCATCGCGGCCACGAACCGCGCCGACATCCTGGACCCGGCGCTCACCCGGCCCGGCCGCTTCGACCGGGTGGTCAGCGTCGCCCCGCCGGACCGCGGCGGACGCGAGGCGATCCTGCGCATCCACACCCGCGAGATCCCGCTCGCCGAGGACGTCGACCTGACCCAGCTGGCCCGTACGACCCCGGGCATGACCGGCGCCGATCTGGCCAACCTCGCCAACGAGGCCGCCCTGCTCGCGGTCAAGCGCAAGCAGCAGCAGGTCAGCCAGTCGGACCTGTCCGAGGCCCTGGAGAAGGTGCAACTGGGCGCCGAACGCACCCTCGTGATGCCCGAGGAGGACCGCCGGCGCACCGCGTTCCACGAGAGCGGACACGCCCTCCTCGGCATGCTGCAACCGGGCGCCGACCCCGTACGCAAGATCACCATCGTGCCGCGCGGCCGGGCCCTCGGCGTGACGATGTCCACCCCCGAGGTGGAGCGCTACGCGCACTCGGAGGGCTATCTGCGCGGCCGTATCATCGGCGCCCTCGGCGGCATGGCGGCGGAACAGGTGGTCTACGGCGTTGTCACCACGGGCGCCGAGAACGACCTCGAACAGGTCACCAACATCGCGCGCGGGATGGTCGCCCGCTGGGGCATGAGCGAGCGGGTTGGCCGGCTGTCCGCCCTGCCGAGCGACGCCCAGCAGGCGTACGGGCTCGCGGCCGCCCCGCAGACCCTCGACGTGATCGACTCCGAGATGCGCCGGATCGTCGACGAGTGCTACGAGGAGGCCTGCCGCAAACTCCGCGACCACCGGGGGCGGTTGGACGCGCTGGCCGAGGCACTGCTGGAGAACGAGACACTGGAGGAGGCCGACGCGTACCGGATCGCCGGGATCAGCAGGCTGACGAAGGACGAGGCTCCGTAGCGCCGGGCTCGCGCAGTGCGAGGTGTCGGAGCTCAGGGCCCGGCAGGGCGAAGCCTGGCCGTGCGAGGCGCGGCAGAGCGGGCCCGTTGGCAGGGCGCCGGGCTCAGGGCACGCGGGCGATCAGGTACCGGAAGACGGTCGGCATCCACACCGTGCCGTCCTGCCGCAGATGCGGATGCAGCGCCTCCGTCACCTCCTTGTCGACCTGGGTCCGGTCGGTCGCCGCGATCGCCGCGTCGAAGAGCCCCGTCGACAGCAGTCCCCGTACGGCACTGTCGACGTCCGCGTAGCCGAAGGGGCACGCGACCCGCCCGGAACCGTCGGGTCGGAGGCCCGCGCGCTGGGCGACCTCCTCCAGGTCGTCCCGCAGGGCCGGGCGCCAACTCCCCGTACCGCGCAGGGGATCGGCCAGTTTCGTGGCGACCCGCAGCACGGACGACGTGGCACAGCGCTCCGGCGGACCCCAGCCGGCGAGCACCACGGCGGCCCCGCGCTCGGCCAGCGGTACCGCGGCGGCGAGCGTCTCACCGAGCCCCTCGGAGTCGCCCGCCAGACACCCGATGGGCTCGAAGGCGGTCACCAGGGTGTACGCGGGCGTCTCCGCGTCGGCCGCGTCCTGTGGTGAGCCGTCGACCAGCCGGGTGCCGGCACGCGCGCGCGTGTCCCACGCCTCGGGCAGCAGACGCCGTCGTGCGAGGGTCAGCCGTTCGGGTGAGGAGGACTCGACACCGGTGACGGCCGCGCCTCTGGACGCCGCCATCAGCAGGGCGAGCCCACTGCCGCAGCCGAGGCCCAGCAGCCGGGTGCCGGGGCCCACTTCCAGTCGCTCGTAGACGGCCTCGTAGAGCGGGACCAGCATCCGCTCCTGGATCTCGGACCAGTCACGCGCGCGTGCACACAGGTCCACGCGGGGTGCCGGGCCGGCATGAGGCACGTGCTGCCGCACGAGCGTAGGTGTCATGTAAAGCGCTCCAATCCGCCGAGAGTTGCCGCTGTACCCGATTCCATAGCCCCCGTGACGTGCGCTCGCACTCCCCCCGTATGCCAGGAAACTCCGCCTCCGCACTCTCGTCCAGAGGTTTCGGGGCCCGGCTTGCGGGCCTGCTGTGGAAGCGAAAAGAATTCACATCACGGCAACGTGGCTCCGTAACATCGCGCCATGGCAAAGGCACCCGTACTCACGCCGCGGGCGGACGACTTCCCCCGCTGGTACCAGGATCTGATCAACAAGGCCGAGTTGGCCGACAACGGTCCGGTGCGGGGCACCATGGTCATCCGACCGTACGGCTACGGCCTCTGGGAGCGGATGCAGGCCGAGATGGACGCCCGGATCAAGGAGACGGGCACGCAGAACGCCTACTTCCCGCTGCTGATCCCGCAGTCCTACTTCGTGAAGGAGGCCGACCACGTCGAGGGCTTCGCGCCCGAACTGGCGGTGGTCACACACGGCGGCGGCAAGGAGCTGGAGGAGCCCGCGGTCGTCCGCCCGACCTCGGAGATGATCGTCAACGACTACTTCTCGAAGTGGGTGCAGAGCTACCGCGACCTGCCCCTGCGGATCAACCAGTGGGCGAACGTGGTCCGTTGGGAGCTCAGGCCCCGCCTCTTCCTGCGCACCACGGAGTTCCTGTGGCAGGAGGGCCACACGGCGCACGCCACCTACGAGGAGTCCCGCGACTTCGCCGCGCACATCCAGCGGCACGTCTACGGGGACTTCCTGGAGAACGTCCTCGCGATGGACTTCCTGTCGGGCCGCAAGACGGCCAAGGAGCGGTTCGCGGGCGCCGTCAACACGCTCACGCTCGAAAGCATGATGGGCGACGGCAAGGCCCTCCAGATGGTCACCAGCCATGAGCTGGGTCAGATCTTCGCCAAGGCGTTCAATACCCGGTACCTGTCGAAGGAAGGCACACAGGAACTGGTCTGGCAGACCTCCTGGGGCTCGACCACCCGTATGATCGGCGCCCTCGTGATGACTCACGGAGATGACAACGGACTGCGGGTGCCGCCGCGGCTGGCGCAGATCCAGGCCGTCGTCCTCGCGATCAAGGGCGACGAGGCGGTTCTGGCCAAGGTCCGCGAAATCGGGGACCGGCTGAAGGCGGCGGGCATCCGCGTGCACGTCGACGACCGCACGGACACGCCCTTCGGCCGCCGCGCCGTCGACTGGGAACTCAAGGGCGTGCCGGTCCGCATCGAGATCGGCCCCCGTGACCTGGAGAACGGCACGGCGATGCTCACGCGCCGCATCCCCGGCAGCAAGGAACCCGTGCCGCTGGACACGCTCGTGCCCCTGCTCCCCACGATCCTCGAAGAAGATCAGCACCTTCTGCTACGGCAGTCCCGCGAACGCCGCGCGTCCCGCACCGCCGACGTGTCGACGATCGAGGAGGCCGTGGAGGCGGCGGTCGCCGGCGGCTGGGCGCGCCTCCCGTGGGCGACGCTCGGCGAAGAAGGCGAGGCCAGACTGGCCGAGCACGCCGTGACCGTACGGTGTCTGCTCGCCGAGGACGGGGCGGTGCCGGACGCCGAGGACGCACCCGGTAACGTCGCGGTCGTCGCGCGCGCTTATTGAGATGACGCCCCTTGGGGAGCGAGAGCGGCCGAAACGCCTCTTGCGCATCCGTGGACCACAGGGGACCCGTCGGGTGGACGCGGGCTACGCGCCGGGGCGTACGTCAGGCTACGCACCAGCTTGGTACGAGCTGTGAGGCTTCTCCGCAGATCGGCGCACCCGCCCTCGTCAGGGCGCATCATTCGCAACTGACGGGTACGTGCAAATTATTTGGGATGGCCCGGAATCGGAACACAGCGGCACTCCGGCTCGTTGTCATTACGTGAGCACGACACAGACACCACCTGTTCTCGCCGCAGAACTGGCAGAGGCGTGGGCCGACATTCAGCGGTACCACCCCGAGCTGCCGGATCTAGCCGCGCCAGAGTCCCTGATCGGGGAGTCGTCGTCCGCGTGCGGTCACGAGCTCTCCTTCGAGCGACTGCTTCATGAGGCAGTCCATGGCATCGCCGCCGCACGCGGCGTCCGCGACACCTCCCGGGCCGGCCGCTACCACAACCGCAGATTCCTCTCCATCGCCGAGGAGCTGGGCCTGGACCACCCCGAGGAACCGCACCCGAGCAGCGGCTTCTCCCTGGTCACGCTCAATCCCGAGGCCAAGCGCCGCTACCGCCCGACCATCGAACGCCTCCAGCGAGCCCTGAAGGCCCACACGGCGGCGACCTCCTCCGACACCAGCCGGACCTTCCGGGGCCCGGCCGCCCGCCACGGCTCCTCCGGTGGCGGTGTCCGCGTCAAGGCGGTCTGCGACTGCGGCCGCAACGTCCGGGTCGTTCCGTCGGTCCTGGCCCAGGCGCCGATCGTGTGCGGCGGCTGCGGGAAGCCGTTCCGGATCCCGGAGGTCGTGGGAGCGGCGTAACGCGTCACCGCGGGGCATCCAGCACCGGCATCTCGTGGCTGCCGGTCGGACCGCCGACACGTCGGGGTGCCGCCGATGTCTCCGACGCCGGCGGCACCCCACAGCTCCGGGCTGCGCGACCCACCCCGAGGGCACCCGAGGCGCCGGGTGCCCCTCAGCCATGCCCGGCCCCCTCGGCGCAGCGCGCCCCGCAGGGTGTGGCACAATGGCTAGCTGTACTCGACAGCCGCACAGGACCCCTCTCTCCTCCGGCTGACGCGTCCATCGGGCACTCGGGTACCGCAACCCCACGCGGCATCTCTCGCCGTGCCCAACCACGTCAAAACCAGGAGAACCCACTCCCGTGGCAGTCAAGATCAAGCTGAAGCGTCTGGGCAAGATCCGTTCGCCTCACTACCGCATCGTCGTCGCCGACTCCCGCACTCGCCGTGACGGCCGTGCGATCGAGGAGATCGGCAAGTACCACCCGACCTACAACCCGTCGGTCATCGAGGTGGACGCCGACCGTGTGGCGTACTGGCTGGGTGTCGGCGCGCAGCCGACCGAGCCCGTCCTCGCCATTCTGAAGAAGACCGGCGACTGGCAGAAGTTCAAGGGCGAGCCCGCCCCGGCTCCGCTGCTGGTTGCCGAGCCGAAGAAGGCGCGCCCGTCGTTCGAGGCCCTCGGTGGCGACGACGAGGGCAAGGGTGAGGCGATCACCCAGAAGAAGAAGGCTGAGAAGAAGGACGAGGCCGCTGCCGAGTCCGAGTCGACCGAGGCCTGAGCAGCATGCTCGAAGAGGCGCTTGAGCACCTCGTGAAGGGCATCGTCGACAACCCTGACGATGTGCAGGTCGCCTCGCGCGACCTGCGTCGCGGGCGCGTGCTGGAGGTCCGGGTCCACCCCGACGACCTCGGCAAGGTGATCGGCCGCAACGGCCGCACCGCGCGCGCTCTGCGCACCGTCGTGGGCGCCATCGGCGGCCGCGGTGTCCGTGTCGACCTCGTCGACGTGGACCACGTCCGCTGACGCCGAACGCAGCACCGGCTCGGGCCGGGGAGGGCCACTGGGCCGTCCCCGGCCCGCAGTCGTATGACAGGAGATTTGGACACGTGCAGCTGGTAGTCGGACGGATCGGCCGTGCCCATGGCATCAAGGGCGACGTCACCGTCGAGGTACGCACCGACGAGCCGGAACTCAGGCTCGCGCCCGGGGCCGTGCTCGCCACCGACCCCGCCTCCGCGGGACCCCTCACCATCGAGACGGGCCGCGTCCACAGCGGCCGCCTCCTCCTGCGCTTCGAGGGCGTCAAGGACCGCAACGCGGCCGAAGCCCTCCGCAACACCCTCCTGATCGCCGAGGTCGACCCGGAGGAGCTGCCCGAGGAGGAGGGCGAGTACTACGACCACCAGCTGATGGACCTGGACGTGGTCACCGCGGACGGCGTCGAGGTCGGCCGGATCACCGAGATCTCGCACCTGCCCGCCCAGGACCTGTTCATCGTGGAGCGGCCCGACGGCAGTGAGGTCATGATCCCGTTCGTCGAGGAGATCGTCGCCGAGATCGACCTGGAGGAGCAGCGGGCGGTCATCACGCCGCCGCCGGGCCTGATCGACGACCGCGCGGAGATCGACTCGACGCGCGACGCGGAGGCCGAGGGCTGATGCGGCTCGACGTCGTCACGATCTTCCCCGAGTACCTGGAGCCCCTGAACGTCTCCCTGGTCGGCAAGGCACGCGCGCGTGGACAGCTGAACGTGCATGTGCACGACCTGCGGGACTGGACGTACGACCGCCACAACACGGTCGACGACACCCCGTACGGCGGCGGCCCCGGCATGGTCATGAAGACCGAGCCCTGGGCGGACGCACTGGACTCCGTCCTGGCCGACGGCTACGAGACCGGCTCGCGCGCGCC
>JABFVM010000575.1 GCA_013362785.1 Streptomyces sp.
GTGGGTTGCCCGAGCGGCCTAAGGGAACGGTCTTGAAAACCGTCGTGGCAGCGATGTCACCGTGGGTTCAAATCCCACACCCACCGCCATGGCGCAGTGAACGCGCTGGTCAGAAGGGGTGTCCTGAAATCGGGGCACCCCTTGCTCGTGGTCTCCGGCTCAGGCTTTCTGCGCGGCCGTCCGCTTCGTGGTTCTGCCTCTGCCAGTGTCCTTTGCGGTGGCGCTACTAGTGCCGGCGCCGGCGCTGGTGCGCCCGGAACCCGAAGACGCGCTCTTCCGCCTGCCCCCAGCCTTCGCCGCCGCCGTCGCCCCGGCGGCCCTCGCTGCCCCAGCCGCCCCAGTCACCCTTGCGGTCCTTGCCGTCCTTGCCGTCTTTGCCGTCTCTGTCGCCCCCTGCGCTGACCCCGCGCGCGCGGCCGTCGTCGGCCACTTGAACTCGATCTCCAGCTCGATCTCCCCCTCGCTGACCTCTACCTCAAGCTCGGTGCGGAGGTCGGAGGGGATGCGCAGGCTCAGCGTCCAGGGGTCGAGTTCCAGCTCGGCCTCCCCGCCCTGCCTCAGCGCGGCCGCGAGCGCCTCAAGCTGATCGGCCGCCTCAAGGCGGGACAGCGAGCGCTTCTGCTCAAGCTTGAGGTCCTTCATGGCGTCTCCGATCCAGGAGAGCGGCAGGTAATGCCGATAGTGCCCATTTTGGCGCCATCTGGCAGGTCGGACATCTTGTCGCGCGGCTCAGTGCCCGGGCTGCTGGACCTGGACCCGCAGCAGCCGCAACTGCCCGATCTCCGCGGCGTTCTTCATCAGCTCGGCGTTCACCCAGCCGATCATGTGGGCCACGCTGTACTGCGGGTCGTTCGGCCAGGGAAACGGCGCCGTGGTGTCCAGGTCTGTGTCGTCGAGCCGGTCCAGGCCCGCCAGCCAGTCGGTGCGCAGGTCACGCAGCCAGGCGACGGTCGCCTTCCCATCGCCCGGCCAGGTCACGTCGGTCCGCTCGCGCGGCGGGCGGCCCAGCAGATGGTCGGCGGCCACGCTCCACCACCAGCCGGAGCTGCCAGCAGATCCTGTCTTTGAAAACTTGTCCTTCAGAGCTCGTAATCCTGCGCCAGCTCCTCCCAAGGCACCTCCCGCAGCCCCTCCTCCGCATCGCAGCAGGACGGCACCCGTGGAGTCGGCTGGAACCAGATGATCGTCAGGGTGGAGCGGTAGAGGACCGGGTCGTGGGTGCGGTCGAGGGCGGTGGAGTGGAAGGCGCCGACGCAGGCCACCGGCGGCAGCACCTCGACGGGACCGAAGCCGCCCGCGTACTGGTCGGGATACTCGCGCGGCGGTGGGACGAGGTGCACCGGCGTGGCTGGGCGGGCCTGTTCGGCCGTGCGGACGAGGCCCTTGATCTTCATGTCGTTGACCGGCTTGCAGGGGTAGCCCTCCAGCATTCCGCCGTACGTCGAGGAGAACCGCAGCTCGGACAGGTCGAGCGAGCGGCCGGACGTGAGGATGACGCGGGTCAGCGACATGGTCGGCACTCTAGGGCGGCGGTGCATCGAGCTCCCGGGAATTTCTGGGCCTGTCAGACTCCGGCGTCGTTCAGGGCCGGTGCCCCGTCATCCGCGCGGCCGACGCGATCGTCGCGCGGGCCTCGCGTTCGGTGAGGCCGGTGTTGAGGGCCGCCTCCACGAGGGGGTCGACGAGAGCGGGGCCGATGCCGTCCTCGTAGGCGCGGCAGGCCGCCCAGAACAGGCGGGTGTTGCGTTGCCCCTCGTGCGCGGCGAGCACGAACTGGACGAGTCCCTGACCGTGACCGCCGGCCGAGGGGAGCGTGGGGTGGTGTGTGCGGGGTGGCGGGAGCAGGAGGCGCAGAAGGGCGCGCGGGCAGGGCGCGGGGGCGATGTGGGCCGTACCGGGAGCGGTGCTGTAGACGCCGTGGTCGGTTCGGGAGCCGGGGCCGACGAGGTAACCGCCGGCGCCCCGGATGTCGATGCCGGGCGCGAGACGGCCCGCCGAGTTGGGGACGACGACGTCGGCCGGGCCGGTCAGCCAGAGGTGGCGGCCGCCGCTCGGGGTCAGGACGACCACCGTGGGCGGGATCGTGAACAGGTGGCGCAGCGCGAGTTCGCGCAGGGCGGCGGAGGAGTCCGTACCGGATTTCGTGTCGAGGTCGATGCCGATGAGGTGGTGCGGAGGCAGTCCGCACGCGATGCCGTAGCCCGTCGCCCAGGGCGCGGCGGCGAAGAGTTCGCGGATGCGGGCGGGGTTGTTCGAGGCGTCGTAGACCCCGTGTCCGAAGCGGCCGCACTCGCCGTGGCAGGGCGCGGGGTGGGGGTCGTCGCGGTGCGGGGAGCGCAGGGCCGGGAGCTTCGTCCGGGACAGGGGGATGACGGCCAGTCCGCGCTCGGCGGCTGACAGGGCGTGTGCGAGGGCCAGCGTCGTGGCCTGCCGGTCGGTGGTGGCCATGCCTCCATGTTCGTACGAGTGTTCGAAAAAGGGAAGGGGGATTGGGTGTGACCTGCCGGGCGACTCGCCGGGTGACGGAGATTGGCCGGAAGTGTGCAGGAACGCTTACCCCGTTGTGAGCCTTGAGGTGGAGCTGTCCGTACTGTCCTGACTCGGGAGGGAGGAGTGGCGGAAGGGGTTTATCGACTTGTCATCACGCTTGAGGGCGAAAAGGGGCTTCCGGGGTGGTTCGCCGGGGATTCGGTGGGCAACTCTGATGTCGCGACGTCGTGAACGACTCCGAGGCGGTCGGCCAACTGCCTTGGGACGACCAGTACTTCATGCACTACCTGTGCGTCCGGCGGGGAGCCTGGGCGCACGTGTTCTGGAGGAACAAACATGGCAAGCATCCGTACCGCCCGCGTCATCGCCGCCGTCTCCGCCCTTCCGCTCGCTGTCGCCCTGTTCTCCGGCGTCGCGACGGCGGACAACGGCGCCATCGCGGACAACGGATCCAGCGCGGCCGTCACGAACGCCGTCCAGGGCCTCCTCGGCAGCGGGGTCGGCGGCGACAACTACGGCACCTCGTCCACCACCCAGCAGCAGGCGACCGGCTCCGGCGCCTCGAACCAGAGCAACACCGCCCAGGTCAACGGCTCGGCGTTCACGGCCGTCAACCAGGGCAACGACAACACGTCCGTCAACTTCACGCCGCTCTGGTGGTGAGCTGAGGGGGCCGGTGCCCCGGTGCTCAGGCATCGGCTCCCTCGGATTGTGTCGGGTGTGCTCTGTGGGGTGAAACGCGCCTGTGCGGCGGTACTTCGGTGCCGCCGCGCAGGCGTTTTCCGTCGGTCTTGACAGTGCGTCTTATCTGACGGACAGTCAGAAATCTGTCTCGGGGCCTGTCCCGAAGTTTCCGGAGCCGAGTGGGAACCGGATCGGTGTTCGCGGTGTACCAGAAGTGACATTGCGATACGCCGTGGGGCGACGAGGGCGATGAGGGCGAGGGGACGACGGTGAGCTACGAGCCGGGGGCGGGCCAGAGGGTGGAAGCGGGCGAGGAGTTCGAGGCGCGGCTGAAGGCGTACGAGGGGCAGTCGGCCGCTGTGGCCCGCACGGGCCGAGACCCCGTCAACGCGCCCATGATCCGGCACTGGTGCGAGGCGATGGGTGACACCAACCCTGCGTATCTGGGGCCGGACGCCATCGCACCCCCCACCATGCTCCAGGCGTGGACCATGGCCGGCCTCTCCGGTCATACGACGCGCACGCATGCGTACGACGAGCTGCTCGGCCTGCTCGACCAGGCGGGCTACACCTCGGTTGTCGCCACCGACTGCGAGCAGGAGTATCTGCGCCCCCTGCGGCCGGGCGACGAGATCACCTTCGACTCGATGATCGAGTCCGTGTCGGAGAGGAAGACCACGAAGCTCGGCACGGGCTACTTCGTCACGACCCGCATGGACATCCACGTCGGCCCCGACCTCGCGGGCACACACCGCTTCCGCATCCTCAAGTACGCACCCATACGCCGAGCAGGGCAGCCGGACCGGCAACAGAGGCCGTCGGAGCAGGGCGCCGACGGGCAGCGACAGAAGCCGTCAGGGCAGAAGCCGTCAAGGGAGGACGCCAGGAACCGGCTGCAGAACCCGTCAGGCGAGGACGCCGGGAGTCGGCCACAGAAACCTTCAGGGGAGGACGCCGGGGGCCGGCCGCAGAAGCCCGCCCGCCCCCTTCCCGTCGTCAACCGAGACAACGCCGGCTTCTGGGAGGGCGTCCGGCGCCGCAGACTGCTCATCCAGCGCTGCTCCGGCTGCGGCACCTTGCGCCACCCATGGCTGCCCGGCTGCAACGCCTGCGGCGGCCTGGACTGGGACACGGTCGAGGCGGGCGGCGAGGGCACGGTCTATTCGTACGTCGTGATGCACCACCCGCCCTTCCCGGCCTTCGACCCGCCCTACGTGGTCGGCCTGGTCGAACTGGCCGAGGGCGTGCGGATGATCGGCAACGTGGTCGGGGTGCCGTACGACAAGGTGCGCATCGGGCTGCCGGTACGGCTCGAATTCCAGGAGTACGAGGAGGGGTTGGTGCTGCCGGTCTGGTGCGCTGAGGAGGGGACGGCTCAAGAAGGGACGGCTCAGGAGGGGACATATGAACGCCGGTGACGAGGTGCCCCCGCTGGAGATCCCGATCACCCGCACGCTGATCGTCGCCGGTGCCATCGCCTCCCGTGACTACCAGGACGTGCACCACGACGCGGAGTTGGCCCGCCAGAAGGGCTCCCCGGACATCTTCATGAACATCCTGACGACAAACGGCCTGGTCGGCCGCTACATCACCGACCACTTCGGACCGACGGCCGTACTGCGCAAGGTGGCCATACGACTCGGGGCACCCAACTACCCCGGGGACACAATGGTGTTGACAGGCAGAGTCGAGGAGATCGACGGCGACACGGCGACGGTACGAGTGGTCGGGGCCAACGGCATCGGCAAGCACGTGACCGGCACGGTGACGGTGACGGTCCCGCCGGGGTCGCTGGGATCGGCTGAGCCACCGGAGTCGCCGGAGACATCGAGGTCCCCGGAGTCCCCGAGGCCGGCACCCACCACCCCCTCACCGGCCCCGGACACCGAGCCCCCGGAGGCCCCCGCATGAGCGTGCGCAGGCGGGACGCCCTTGCCGGGCGGGCGGCGATTGTCGGTGTCGGGGCCACCGAGTTCTCCAAGGACTCGGGACGCAGTGAGCTTCGGCTGGCCGTGGAGGCGGTGCGGGCCGCGCTGGAGGACGCGGGGCTGACACCGGGGGACGTGGACGGGATGGTGACGTTCACGATGGACACCAGCCCGGAGATCACCGTGGCCCAGGCCTGCGGGATGGGCGAGCTGTCCTTCTTCTCCCGCGTCCACTACGGCGGGGGCGCGGCCTGCGCGACCGTCCAGCAGGCGGCGCTCGCCGTGGCGACGGGGGTCGCGGAGGTGGTGGTCTGCTACCGGGCGTTCAACGAGCGGTCGGGGCGGCGCTTCGGCTCGGGAGTGCGGCACCGGGAGCCGTCGGCGGAGGGCGCGGCGCTGGGCTGGTCGCTGCCGTTCGGGTTGCTCACACCGGCGTCCTGGGTGGCGATGACGGCCCAGCGGTATCTGCACACGTACGGGCTGACGCCGGAGGCGTTCGGGCATGTGGCGGTGATGGACCGCAAGTACGCGGCGACCAACCCGGCCGCCTACTTCCACGGCAGACCCATCACCCTCGCCGACCACGCCGCCTCGCGCTGGATCGTGGAGCCGTTGCGGCTGCTGGACTGCTGCCAGGAGACGGACGGCGGCCAGGCGCTCGTCGTCACGTCCGTCGAGCGGGCCCGTGACCTGCCCCATCCGCCGGCCGTCATAGCGGCGGCGGCCCAGGGCGCCGGCCGGGGGCAGGAGCAGATGACGAGTTTCTACCGGGACGACCTCACCGGCCTGCCGGAGATGGCCGTGGTGGCGCGGCAGCTGTGGCGGACGGCGGGGCTGGGGCCGGGGGAGATCGACGTGGGGATCCTGTACGACCACTTCACGCCGTTCGTGCTGATGCAGCTGGAGGAGTTCGGGTTCTGCGGAAAGGGGGAGGCCGCCGACTTCGTGGCCGAGGAGCGGCTGCCGCTCAACACCCACGGGGGGCAGCTGGGGGAGGCGTATCTGCACGGGATGAACGGAATCGCGGAGGGGGTGAGGCAGGTGCGGGGTACGTCCGTGAACCAGATACCCGGGGCGGGACGGGTGCTGGTGACGGCCGGTACGGGCGTGCCGACGTCGGGTCTGGTGCTTGCCGCCGAGGGGTGACCCCCAGGGGTAATCCCGCAGTAGGTGTCCCCCGCTCGTCCACCTTCAGGAGGTGGAGTTGGCCCCACCCCTACAACCTGAGGCGGACGCTTCTTCGGCACCTGCGGCCGATCCGCTCAAGGAGGGGTCGCTCATAGCGTGGAGCCATGACCACACCCGTCTGCACCAGCGCTTCCGAGGCCGCTACGTCGGCGAGGCAGACCTTTCCGAACGCGACGTACCCCTCCTTCACGTCGTATGTGCGGGCTCGTCAGCCGGTGCTGCTGCGTACCGCCCGGTCGCTGACCGCGAACCCGAGCGACGCGGAGGACCTGCTGCAGACCGCACTCACCAAGACATACGTGGCCTGGGAGCGTATCGAGGACCACCGTGCGCTCGACGGCTATGTGCGCAGGGCACTGCTGAACACCAGGACGTCCCAGTGGCGCAAGCGCAAGGTCGACGAGTTCGCCTGCGACGAGCTGCCCGAGCCGGAGCCCGCGCCCGGCCGGCACGACGACCCGGCCGAGCAGCAGGCGCTGCACGACGCCATGTGGCGCGCGATCATGCGGCTGCCGGCGCGGCAGCGGGCGATGGTCGTCCTGCGGTACTACGAGGACCTCAGCGAGGTTCAGACGGCCGAGGTGCTCGGGGTGTCCGTGGGCACGGTGAAGTCGGCCGTCTCGCGTGCGCTGGGCAAGCTGCGCGAGGACCCCGAGCTGGGCCTCGTCCGATAAGGGAGACGGCGTCGAAGCAAGCCCGCCCGCCCGGGACGCCCGGAGGCGGCCGCGCCCCCCAGACAGGCCGTCTTTGTCAACGTGACTTGATCGATCAGCGGCACCTAGTGACATACCGCGCGGTATGTGAGCAGAATCAGCGCATCCCATACCACCGCGTAGGCAATGACGCCCCCGGGAGGACGCCGTGCTGAGCACCATGCAGGACGTACCGCTGCTGATCTCCAGGATCCTGACCCACGGGTCGACGATCCACGGCACATCGCAGGTCACCACCTGGACCGGCGAGGCCGAGCCGCACCGCCGTTCCTTCGCCGAGATCGGTGCCCGTGCGGCGCAGCTGGCGCACGCCCTGCGCGAGGACCTGGGCGTGGCCGACAACGAACGAGTCGCGACCCTGATGTGGAACAACTCGGAGCATGTCGAGGCATACTTCGCGATTCCCTCCATGGGCGCGGTGCTGCACACCCTCAACCTCCGCCTCCCGGCCGAGCAGCTGGCCTGGATCGTCAACCACGCCGCCGACCGGGTCGTCATCGCCAACGGTTCCCTCCTCCCCCTGCTCGCCCCGCTGCTCCCGCACCTCAAGACGGTCGAGCACGTGGTCGTGTCGGGGCCGGGTGACCGCTCCGCCCTCGCGGACGCGG
>JABFVM010000259.1 GCA_013362785.1 Streptomyces sp.
GCGGGTGTTGCGGGCCTGGGCGTTGGCGAGGTCGGCCTGGAGCGAGGCCCGGCTGACCGGCGAGCTGCCGGCCGGGTCCTGGGCTGCGCACTCGTGCCCCTGACCGGTCCCAGCCTGATGGTGCAGGTGCGGGCGCCCCTGGTGGCCTGGCCGGATGTCACTGGCAGGCGGTAGGGCCGGCACGCGTCGCCCGTCTAGAGGGAAGGGGGGTTTCGCTTGTCGGCAGTCAACTGCCACAGCTTGCTCGGGCGGAACTGTGGGGTCTGCCATGCCTTCTGGCGGTCCGTCAATCCTCCTGCTGTGAGGGCGCTTCGGGGCACCATCCGGCCGTCCGCGCCGCTCTCGCGCGCATCGAGGAGCACCTGGCCGAGCCGATGACCGTCCAACTGTCCAGTCCCTGGCGACAGAGGTCGGTCCTTCGTGCAACCACCCGACACGCCTGGGTTTCGCGCTCAGCTCGACACGACGGTCGTGGCCCACATCCGGGGCCGACGAATGAGCACGAACTGCTGGAGAGCACCTCATGAACGATCGGGGCGACCGGCTGGACCCCGGGCCATGACGGCGTCGGATCATTGCACTGAGCCGCCATGTCATCCGATCAATAAAACCAACTCTTCTTCGTTCGCGCCCCATTGACAGGCCTTTGGCTCCAGTCAATCATCAGACATCCGATGAATGGGAGCCGCTCATGAGTACGTATCCAAGACGTCAGGTGCTCGGCGCCGCGGCCGGTGTGACCGTCGCGGTCGGGCTTTCCGCAGCCGTGGGTACCGAGGCGGGGGCAGCGGAGCAGGTCGACGCGCAGTCGGGGCAGTGGGTCGCCGTCCCTGACCCGATACCCGTCCGGTTGGACTCTCTCTTCGACAACGACGGGATCGACACCACCACGGCACGCGGCGGCGACTTCGACGGCTCGGGCTACACCTTCCCGGGTGAGGAACTGCAGGTCGGCATGGTCGAGGTCGACGGCGTCCCCTTCCTCTTCCCCTCGTCCGTAGCGGGCGCCAGGAACAACGTCGTCGCGCTCGGCCAGCGCATCGAACTGCCCCAGGGGCACTACCAGTCGGCGCTGTTCCTCACGGCCGGCAGCTACGGGAACGCCTCCGGTACGGCCACCGTGCACTACGCCGACGGCTCGGCCACGACCGCCGGTCTCGGCGGTTCGGACTGGTACGGAGCGGGCGGCACGCTGTCGGCGCCGTACCGCTACAGGCCGGACGGCACCAAGGACGAGCACAGTGTCGGGATCGGCACCTCAGAGGTATGGATCGACTCTCGTCGGGAGGCGATCGCCCTCACGCTGCCGAAGACGAATCCGGCCGAGGCGGGCAAGGCGTCCCTGCACGTCTTCGCGCTCTCCCTGCAACCGGTCGCGCAGGGACGTGCCCTGGCCTTGCGGGACGTGCGCTCCACGAACTCGCTGCTGGAGGCCACGGGCGCCCAGAGCGTCGAGGCCACCGTCGTCAACGCGGGCACGGTCGCCGTCGTGGCGGCCGACGGTGTGTCCGTGGGTGTCGACGTGCCGGGGGCCCGCACCGTCGAGCCGGCGCGCGTCCGTCGCCTCCACCCCGGTGAGCGGGCCCGCGTGCGCATCGGCATCCGCAACCGCACCGGGACGTCCCCGGGCACTACGACGGACGGCACGGTGTCCGTCAGCGGACGGGGAGCACAAGTAACCTCCAAGGACAGCGAGTTGACCCTCGGAGTCGCCGACTACCAGCCCACCGAGGCTTCACTCGGGGGGCATCAGGCGCCGTACTGGTTCCAGGGCGCCAAATTCGGCATCTTCATCCACTGGGGCGTCTACTCGGTGCCCGCCTGGTCGCCCGTCGGCAAGCAGTACGCCGAGTGGTACTGGAACCACATGCAGGATCCGGCGAACGCCGTGTACGCGTACCACCGGGCGAAGTACGGCGAGGACTTCGCGTACGACGACTTCATCCCGATGTTCAAGGCGGAGAAGTTCGATCCGCGGGCGTGGGTGGAGCTGTTCCGGGATGCGGGCGCGCAGTACCACGTGCTGACGTCGAAACACCATGAGGGCTTCGCCCTGTGGGACACGAAGGTCTCCGACCGCAACTCGGTGAAGATGGGACCGGGACGGGACCTGATCAAGGAGCTCTTCGACGCCTCGAAGCGCTACACCCCCGAACTCCACCGCGGCCTGTACTTCTCCATGCCCGAGTGGTTCAACCCCGACGACCCGTGGATGGGCCACGCCCCGCGCAACCCGTACACCCGGGAGCCGGTGCCGTACACCGGATACACCGCGGGCAAGGACTACGTGAGGGACTATCAGGCCCCGCAGATGCTGGAGCTGATACACGGCTACGACCCGCAGCTCATCTGGTGCGACATCGGTGGTGCCAACGACAGCGTTCATGTGCTCGCGGAATACTTCAACCAGGCCAAGAACCGCCGACGGCCCATCGAGGTGACCGTCAACAACCGCTCGGGCATCGGCTTCCACGACTTCACGACCCCCGAGTACACGACGTACGAGAACACGGTGGTCGCGAAGTGGGAGTCCAGCCGTGGCCTCGACCCCTTCAGCTACGGCTACAACCAGGCGACACCCGACGACGCCTACATGACGACTGAAGAGGTCGTGCACAGTCTCGTCGACATCGTCTCCAAGAACGGCAACTTCCTGCTCGACATCGGGCCGCGTGCCGATGGCACCATCCCGGAGATCATGCAGACGCGGCTGCGTGAGACCGGCCGCTGGCTGCGGACCAACGGCGAGGCCGTCTACGACACGACGTACTGGTCGCGCATGGCACAGCTGGGCGAGGACCTGCGGTTCACGGTCCGGCAGAACGAGGCGTTCTACATCCACTCGCTGGCCCGGCCGGCGGCCAAGCTCATCGTCGAGGCACCGGTGCCGATCCGTAGCGGCGACAAGGTGACGATGCTCGGCCACGACCGACCGCTCGTCTGGACCGTCAGCGACGGCTCGCTCGTCATCGACGTACCCGAGGCGGCCCGCGGGGCGGGCCAGTACGTGTGGGTGTTCAAGGTGGACTGGCAGGGCTGAGATCAGCCGAGTTCGGGGGTGCGGAGCGTGTTGGGCGGCTTGCAGGATTTCTGGGCCGCCCACGGATCGCAGGACGCGGCACGCCTGCACGTCCCCCCGGCGCACCGGTGCGGTGTTCCTGCCGTCTTGGCGCTCACGCGTCGTGGGTCATCGCCTCGCGCACTTTGGCCGTGTCCACGAACTGCTCGAAGCGAACGATCAGTCCGCCGCGTACGACGAAGTGGTGCGCGACACGGACGTCGATCGGCCTGCCGGTCGCCTTGTTGGTGGCCGTGTAGCGGGCCAGGACGACCACGTTCTCGCCGTCGACGACGTAGGTGTCGTCGTGGGCGGTCCAGTTGTCCCACTCCTTGCCCAGCTGTTCCATGACGTTGGAGGTCACGCCCTCGGGAGTGCGGTAGGTGCCGGCCAGCGGGAAGCCGGCCGCCTCCTTCCACTCCACGTCGGGGGCGAGGGTGGCGCGCAGCGCTGCCAGGTCCCCGTCGGCGGACGCCAGGTACTGGCGGCGTACGACGTCGGCCGGGGCTGTGGAGGTGGCGAAGTCCGTGCTGTCGGGGGTCATCGCGGTCAGCCCCACTTCATCTCGCCCTTGGCGACCTTGGCGCCGATCTGGGCGGCGATCAGCATGCCGTTGTCCGGGTAGCGGGCGACCAGTGCCTCGGTCAGCGCGGCGCCGTCGGCGGCCTTCGCCAGCTCCTCCTCGAAGGCCACCAGGTATGCGCGGGTGGCGGTGATGGCGGAGGCGTCGGCGGCGGTGTCGGGCAGGCGGTGGCCGGGGACGACCAGCTGCGCGTCGAGGGCAGCCATCTCGTCGAGGAGCTTGATCCAGGCGGCGCGCGACTCGGGGGTCTGGGTGTCGGCGACCCAGACGTGCTCCTGCTGGAACAGCAGCACGCCGCCGAGGATCGCGCGCTGCTCCGCCTGCCACAGGTAGTGGCGGTCGGACAGTTCGGCCGGGCCGCCCTTCAGCTCGAAGCGGTGGCCCTCCAGGGAGAGGCCCCCGGTGAGCGGCTCGATGTCGACGAGGCGGGTGGGGAGATTCGTACCGAGCGCCGCCCAGGCCTTGAGCTTGCCCTCGTAGGAGTGCTTGATGTGCTCGATGACGATCGGCGTGGCGACGAACCTCGCCTCCGGGAACGCGTCCGCGAGGACCTCGGCCCCGAAGTAGAAGTCGGGGTCGCCGTGGCTGATGAAGACGGTGGCCAGCTTCTTGCCGGAGTCGAGGATCTCGGCGGCCAGACGGTGACCGTCGGCCAGGGTGAAACCGGCGTCCACCAGCAGGGCCTCGCTCTCGCCGGTGACGAGGGTGGCGGTCTTGTTCTTGGTGCCGGCGGGGAAGTCGAGGTCGAGGACCTTGAAGTCGAGGGCGCTCATGGAAGGGCTCCTAGCTCTCGGAGAGAGGGGAAATCGGGGAGGGGCAACGGGTCAGGAGATGGGTCAGGCGATGAGGCAGGCGATGGAGGTGGGCAGCCGCTGGTCGACTTCGTCGGCGGTGGCGTGGCCGCGGGCCAGGGTGGTGACACGGCCGTCGCCGAGGGCGAGGAGCGTCGGGAAGCCGTTGACGCCCAGCTCGGCGGAGCGGCGGAAGTCGGCCAGGGCCTGCGCTTGCGTCTCGGCTCCTTCGAACGCGGTGACGACCGCTTCGGCGTCCAGCCCCGCGTCCTCGGCGAGCTGTCGGTAGGTCGCCGCGTCGGACAGGCTCCGCCCGTCGATGTAGAAGGCGCGTTGCAGGGCGGCGGCCAGTTCCGCCGCTCGGTCGGGAGCCGCCAGTCGAAGCGCCGCCATGCCGCGGGCGGCGGCCTCGGAGTCCATCACGAACGAGCCGTCGGCGATCAGCCGCTCGTAGCCCTCGCCGAACTCGGCACCCGTCCGCTCGGCGATCTGGGCGTTCGCCCCACGGATGTACCCGAACTCGCGGATCGGCACCTGGCGGTGCCCGGTGAACAGACCTCCGGAGACGACCTCCACCGGCAGTTCGGGATGCCTGGAGGTGATCTCGCGCAGTGTCGCGGAGAAACCGTGCGACCAGCCGCAATAGGCATCGAAGACGTAGATGAGCTTCATCGAGGACCTCGATCGAGAGGATGTGGGACCTGCTTTGTGCGGCCACTCACCCGGGCAACATTACCTGACGTGTCAGATAATTCAGTGCGAGGGAGTCCGGCTGGGCAATCGGGACTCGCCGCCGGAACGGCGCGCGGCACGCTGGTGGTGAGCGCGCCCTGCGCGCCGGGCGCGCTCGGTCAGGGCAGCTGCGGGAGGGAGCTCCGGGCCGCGCGGCTGAGAATGCGCAGGTCCTCCGCGAAGCGCTGCCGGTGCGACGGGGGCAGGGGCTCCAGGAAGTACCGCTTGATGTTCTCCACGTGGACTCGGGAGGCGCGCACGGCGGTTTCCTCGCCCAGCGGTGTCAGCCGTACCAGACGCCCTCGCCTGTCCGCCGGATCCGTCACGCGTTGCACCAGCCCGGCCGCCTCCATCCGGTCCACCAGACGCGTCGCCCCGCCCGTGGTGAGCACCTGTTCCTGGCCGATCGCCCGCATCGACAACCCGGGGTCGCCGGTCCGTCCCAGGATCAGCAGCACCTCGTACATCAGGTGGCTGATCCCGCACTCCTCCTCTATGCGCCGCCCCAGGATGTACTCCAGCCGGTTCGCGGCACCCTGCAACCGCCCGAACGCCAGGACCAGGTCGTCGTCGGCCGCCTCCTTCGCGGTCGTGATCTCCCGCTGCCCGTCCTGCTGGTCCTGCTCGCCCACGGCACCTCCGTATGTTCGTCCAGGCGGGAACCTACCGTGCCTGATCGCACGGCGACTCGGCGCCGCTCAGGCGGTGCGTGCCGGGCCTCGTCCTCGACGCCAGGTTGCCGTGATGTTGCGTGAAGCCTTGACACGTTCTGTTCGACTGCTGGAAATGCAGTTCGGCCTTGGGGGAGTTGGCGGTGTCCATAAGGGCTTCGGCTGGCGGGACTTCCGCGGCCTCTTGGCGTGTGCCCGCATCCAGCTCGGTGGACCGATCGTGCTGGTCCGGGACAACGTCCGCCTCCACCTGACCGCTGGGATGCGGGAGTTCATCGCCGCGAATGCCGCGTGGCTCACCGTGTTCCAGCTGCCCACCTGCGCGCCGGACCTGAATCCGCAGGAGGGCATCTGGTCGCTGGTCAAGCGCGACATCGGCAACCTCGCCGCAGCCGACCTGGGCCAGATCACCAGGGTCGTGAAGCGCAGGCTCAAGCAGATCCAGTACCGCCGGACTTCGTCGACAGCTGGCTTGCGGGCACCGGCCTCATCACGGACGACTGAGCGGCGCTGCGCTGCAGAATCGTCAGTCGCCGTAGTACCGGTCGTAGGAGGCGGAGCGCTCCTCCACTGAGAAGCTCTCGAATTCACCGACCGCCTCGAGCTCACGCAGTCGATCCAGGGCCGCCGCAGCAGCAGGTGCACGGTTGGCCGAGAGGTGGGCCTTCGTCGCGTCGAGCCCGTGCCCAAGCAGGAATTCGATGTCGATCGAGCACGCTGCGTCGAAGCTGGCTTGCTTCGCACTCCAGACCAGGAGCACGTCGTCGACGTCGCCGCTGTTGAACAGCTGGAAGCAGCAGAGCCTCATCAGCTCGGTGTCGCCCTCGCCCTGGGCGCGTCGCTCACGCGCTGTGTGCTCTCTGAGGAGTGCGCGGACCTCTTCGAGATCCGCGCCGACGGGGCGAAGCCCGTAGCGGCGCAAGCTTTCCTTGACATCCATTGTTGGTCTCCTTGACCGTCCGGCCCGGCCCGTGGCCTATCGGCCCCACCCATCGCCGTTCAGTCGGACGACAGCCTCTCTGCCGGTCACAGCATGCACACCGAGAGCCGGCCCATATGGGTCGGCGGCCACTGGCGCAGGTGACCGAGCAACGCTACCCGACATCACCCAGTCAAATTGAGTAGGGCAGCAGACGTTGCCCCACGCCGCAGTGCGCCCGCCGACGTGTCGATGCGTGAGAACAAAGCACTACTAGGCCTTCGCCAGCACACGCTGACAGTGCCGTCGGCACTCGCCACTGCCTGAGCAGGCCGGCGGGGTCACGATCGCCATGCTTGGCCCGCCCCGGTCTCCTTCCGGGCGGGCCTTGTGCTCCCGAGGACAGGCCGTGGGTTCGCGTCCGTCCGGGGGATCCGCCTCGTAGGCGGCCTCCGTTCGGCGGCGCACTGGTCGTTCGGTCCGGGGCTGCCGTCGGCCGAGTCCTCACCCATGTTGCCGCGCAGAACGTCGTTGGTGCCCTCCCTGAACAAGTCGTTGTCTCGGGTCTGCCCCGGGGCGTCCGGTCCCGGGGCGATGGTCGATATTGCCCCTGCTTCGGTCCCGAGGGTGGAACAGATCGCCCTTGTTTATGGGATAGTTTGCGATTTGCCCCCTCCCCGGGGACCGCTTGTGCCCGGCTGCGCTCACCAACCCGGTAAATCCGGCACAGAGCGGTCAAGTTGACCTGGCCGCCGGCCGCTTTGGTTACCGCAGGTTGCACACGTGTGCGGAACTGTGGCTTCCACCACGGCGAATGTGCTCTTGACCTGGTGAGATCACCGGGT
>JABFVM010000279.1 GCA_013362785.1 Streptomyces sp.
GAAGAACACGAGGGGGTTTTGTGGGCCCCCGACAAAAGCCTAGAGCTGGAGATCGCCGTCGACCAGACGCCCCAGGATCAGCGCGATTCGCAAAGTGAACGCGGAGCGTACATCGGACGGCGACCAGCCGGTGACGTCTGTCACACGTCGGAGCCGGTAGCGCACGGTGTTGGGATGCACGAACAGCATCCGTGCCGCGCCCTCCAGGCTGCTCGCCTGTTCGAGATAGACCGAGAGCGTCTCAAGCAGAGCCGACCCGGCCTCCTCCAGCGGTCTGTAGATCTCCTCCACCAGCTGCTCGCGCGCGCTGGGATCACCGGCGATGGCGCGTTCCGGAAGCAGATCGTCCGCCAGCACCGGACGCGGCGCGTCCTGCCAGGCCGAACACGCCTTCAGCCCGGCGGCCGCGGCCTGCGCGGACCGGGTGGCGGCCAGCAGATCCGGTACGACGGGCCCCGCGACCACGGGACCCGCGGCATACGGCCCGATCAGCGACTTGGCGACGGCGATCGGGTTGTCGCTGCCGCCCGCGATCACGACGAGCCGGTCCCCGAGCACCCCGGTCAGCACCTGGAGCTTGGCGTGCCGGGCGGCCCGCCGGATGGCCTCGACGGTCAGCTCGCTGTCCCCGTCGGGCGCGGTCCCGAGCACCACGCACACATGCTCCGGCGAGTTCCACCCGAGCGCGGCGGCCCGCGACACGGCGCCCTCGTCGGCCTCGCCGCTGAGCACGGCGTTGACCACGAGTGACTCAAGGCGGGCGTCCCAGGCACCGCGTGCCTCGGCGGCCTGGGCGTAGACCTGGGCGGTGGCGAAGGCGATCTCCCGGGCGTAGACGAGCAGCGCCTCGCGCAGCACGCTCTCGTCGCCGGGCGCGGCCACCTCGTCGATGGCCGACTCCATGACCTCGATGGTCGTGCGCACCATCTCGACGGTCTGCCGCAGCGTGATGGCGCGGGTCAGCTCACGCGGCGCGGTCCCGAAGACGTCGGTGGAGATGGCCTGGGGGGCGTCCGGGTGCCGGAACCACTCGGTGAAGGCCGCGATACCGGCCTGGGCGACGAGACCGATCCAGGAACGGTTCTCCGGTGGCATGGCCCGGTACCACGGCAGCGTCTCGTCCATCCGCGCGATGGCCTGCGCGGCGAGCGAACCGGATGACTTCTCCAGTCGCTTCAGGGTCGCGGAGTGGGGGTGGATGTCGTGCGCGGGGGCTTCGGATTCACGGGCTTCGGGTTCGGGCACGGGGACAAGACTGCCTTATCGGGACGGGAGCGCGTGCCAGAGGGTCGTACGTGAGGTTTCTGTGCGGCTCCGGTGAGCTCCCGTGTCGGGCTACGGTGGTGCTCGTGATGGACGTACGGCGCGCCGCGGAGCGCTATCCGGGAGGAGAGCCGGACTCGGGCATCGAGTCACGCCACGCCTTCTCCTTCGGCCCGCACTACGACCCCGACAACCTCCGCTTCGGCGCGATGATCGCCTGCAACGAGGAGCGGCTCGCCCCCGGCGCCGGTTTCGACGAGCACCCGCACAGCCACACCGAGATCGTGACGTGGGTGGTCGAGGGCGAGCTGACCCACCGCGACTCCACGGGCCACGAGACCCGCGTAGGCCCCGGCGACGTACAGCGGCTCAGCTCGGCCGGCGGCGTACGGCACGTGGAACGCAACGACGCCGACACGCCCCTGACCTTCGTCCAGACCTGGCTGGCCCCGCTGACCCCCGGCGGTGACCCGGCGTACGAGATCGTCCACGGCATCGCCGACTCCACTCCGTACGCCGTCCCGGAGGCGGGCGCCATGCTCCACGTACGGCGGCTCGCGACGGGCGAGCGGACGGCGGTGCCGGACGGGGCCTTTCTGTACGTCCATGTCGTGCGCGGCGAAGTGCGCCTGGACGGCGAGGAGCTGGGCCCCGGCGACGCGGCGCGCATCACGGACGCCAAGGACGTGGAGGCGGTCGGGCTGAGCGCGGCGGAGCTGCTGGTCTGGGAGATGTCCGGCTAGCGCCTGTCGCGTGGGCGTGGGGGTGCGCGTGGGGCTCAAGATGCCGGAGTGGTCCGAGGGGCGTCCAATGGAGGTGCCGAACTCGCTCGGCAGGGAAGAGCCGAGGCCATGGCCAGACGCAAGACCACAGGGGGACGGGGTGACGCCCCGAAGGGGGGACTGCGACGGCTCGGCGAGTGGTGTGCCCACCACTTCGTGATCGTGATCATCGCCTGGCTGGTGGGCCTGGGCGCGCTGCAGGCCCTCAACCACATCCACGGCGGGGAGTACTCGGACAACTTCGCCCTGTCCGACGTGCAGTCCGAGAAGGGCCTGGACGTCCTCAAGGCGCACGATCCGCAGGCCGGCGGCTACAGCAGCCAGATCGTGATGCACGACGCGGACCAGTCCCTGAGCTCGGTCGGCTCGCAGATGTCGACCGCCGTCACCGACCTCCAGAAGCTGCCGCACGTGCTGTCCGTGCAGAACCCGCTCCAGGCCACCTCCTCGAAGGTCGGGCCGCTGTCCTCCGACGGGAAGACCGGCTACATCACCATCCGCTTCGACGAGCAGCCCTCCCTCCTCGGCGACAGCTATCTGAACGGCGTCGACGACGCCGTGGAGCCGCTCCGACAGGCCGGCGTCGACGTCGAGTACGGCGGATCGCTCGGCGAGCTGGAGCGGCCCGCCGGCAACGACCGGATCAGCGAGGCGATCGGGTTCGCCGTCGCCATCGTCGTCCTGCTGATCGGCTTCGGCAGTGTGATCGCCGCCGGACTTCCGCTGGTCACGGCGCTGATCGGGGTGGTCGGCGGGCTGGCCTGCCTCGGACTGCTCGCCATCGCGTTCACCTTCGCCACCGTCTCGCCCACCCTGGCCACGATGATCGGCCTCGGCGTCGGCATCGACTACGCCCTCTTCCTGCTCACCCGGCACCGGCAGGGCCTCATGGACGGCGCGGACCCGGTGCGCGCCGCCGGCCATGCCGCCGCCACCAGCGGACGCGCGGTCCTGGTCTCCGGCACCACGGTGATCGTCGCCCTGATGGGCCTGTGGGTGTCCGGCGTGAGCTTCATCGGCAAACTCGGGGTCGCCGCGGCCGTCACGGTCGTCTCGGCCGTCCTCGGCGCGCTGACCCTGGTCCCGGCCATGCTGGGGCTGATCGGCCGCAACATCGACCGCTGGCACGTGCGCAAGCCCATCGCCGAGACCGAAGCCGGGACCGACACGGCCCAGGGCACCTGGCACCGCTACGCGAAGCGCGTCGAGCTCCATCCGCTGCGGTACCTGTCCGCCGGCATCGTCACCGTCGCGGTGCTGGCCATCCCGGTCTTCTCGATCCAGCTCGGCCACATCGGCGACGGCGCCGACCCCACGTCCTTCACCGACCGGCGGGCCTTCGACCTGATGACGGACGCCTTCGGCGCGGGCTCCAACGGGCCGCTCACCATCGTCGTCGACCAGACGAACGTACCGGAGTCGCAACGCTCCGACCTGTCCTCCAAGACCCAGCAGGCCCTGAACGACGAGTCCGGGACCTCCTTCGTCAGCCCGCTGCAGCCGACCCAGGACGGCGACGTCCTGATCGGCACGGTCTACTCGTCGGTGTCCCCGCAGAACAAGGACACCACCGACCTGACGAACCGGCTCTACGACGACACCCTCCCCGACGCGGCCTCCGGCACCGACGCCAAGGGCTATGTCACCGGGACCACGGCCGCCCAGGTCGACTTCCGCAACATCGTCGCGGAACGGCTGCCGCTGATCATCGCCGTCGTGGTGGGCCTGGCCTTCCTGATCGTCCTCACGGTCTTCCGCGGCCTGCTGGTCGCGGTGAAGGCGGCCGTCCTCAACGTCCTGTCGATCGCGGCCTCGTACGGTGTCGTCGTCGCCGTCTTCCAGTGGGGCTGGGGCGGGCCCGCGCTGGGCGTCAACGGCAAGGTGCCCATCGAGAGCTATGTGCCGATGATGATGTTCGCCATCATCTTCGGGCTGAGCATGGACTACGAGATCTTCCTGCTGTCCCGGGTGCACGAGGCCTGGCTGCGCACCGGAGACGCGAAGGACTCGGTCGCCCATGCCCTGGAGATCACCGCGCGCGTGATCACCTGCGCCGCGCTGATCATGGTGAGCGTGTTCGCGGCCTTCATCATCAGCGACAACATCGTGGTGAAGATGCTGGGCCTGGGCCTCGCGGTGAGCGTCCTCATCGACGCCACCGTCGTACGCCTGCTCATGGTGCCCGCCGTGATGACGCTGCTGGGCAAGCACGCCTGGTGGACGCCCCGGTGGCTGGACAGGATCCTGCCGCACATCGACACCGAGGGGGAGGGCGAGACCCTGGAGGCGGGGCCCGCTACAGCTGGGCGAGCACCGCGTCCGTGAACGGCGGCCACGCCTCGACCGCCCACGGCCCGAAGGCGCGATCGGTCAGCGCGACACAGGCCGCGCCCGCGGCCGGGTCGATCCACAGGAACGTACCCGACTGCCCGAAGTGCCCGAAGGCGCGCGGCGAGGACGCCGAGCCGGTCCAGTGCGGGGACTTGCCGTTCCGGATCTCGAAGCCGAGCCCCCAGTCGTTCGGGTTCTGGTGCCCGTAGCCCGGCAGGACACCCTTGGTCCCCGGATACTGCACGGTCATCGCCTCCGCGACCGTGCGCGGGTCCAGCAGCCGCGGCGCCTGTACCTCCGCCGCGAACCGCAGCAGATCCTCGACGCTCGACACGCCGTCCTTCGCCGGGGAACCCTCCAGCGAGGTGGCCGTCATGCCCAGCGGCTCCAGCACCGCCTGCCGCAGATACTCGGCGAACGGGATGTCCGTCGCCTTGGCGACATGATCTCCGAGCTGCTCGAACCCGGCGTTGGAGTACAGCCGCCGCTCCCCGGGCGGGGCCGTCACCCGGTGCTCGTCGAAGGCCAGCCCCGAGGTGTGCGCCAGCAGATGCCGTACGGTCGCCCCCGCCGGCCCGGCCGGTTCGTCGAGCTCGACCGCGCCCTCCTCGTAGGCGACCAGCACCGCGTAGGCGGCCAGCGGCTTGGTGACGGAGGCCAGCGGGAAGCGGTGCCCGACGGGACCGTGGGTACCGAGGACCGCGCCGTCGGCCCGTACGACACCCGCGGCGACGGTGGGAACCGGCCAGTTCTCGATCAGTGCGAGGCTCTGCAAGGACATGCCTGTGAGCCTAAGCGCCTCAGAGCACCAGAATCATCGTGGGGTCCGGCTTGTGGGCGAAGCCGAGGGCGGCGTAGAGCGGCTCGGCCTCCGGGGACGCGGTCAGCATGACCTGCCCGGCGCCCTGCTCGCGGAACCACGCCAGCAGCTCGTCCATGCACGCGCGCGCGTACCCGCGACGCCGGGCCCCCGGATCGGTGGCGACGCTGAAGACGTACCCGGCGAGTCCGCGCGGATTGCCCGCCTTCCCGATCCGGTAGTCGACCGTCCCGACCACCAGCGCGGCCAGTGCCCCCGGCCGGTCGGGGTGGTCGACGACGAACGCGGCGAAGTCCCCGTCGGCGTCGGCCAGTTTCACCCGCAGCGCCGGCAGCGAGTCCGCGTGCCAGTCCGTGGAACTGTCCCCCTCGGGCAGCGCGTCGATCATCACCTGGCGCAGACGCAGTACTTCCTCCGCGTCCTCGGTCGTGGCACGGCGTACGAGACTCATGTCCGGCACGCTAACCACGGCGATCACGTCATGTCCCGTGGTTTTCTTACCGTTTCCGCTTGCTTGGAGCGCACTCCAAGGCCATAGCGTGGAGCGCATGACGGTGATGGAGACCACGAGTACCAGGACCGACAGCTGTGCCGCCCCACCCCACCCGCACCGCCGGCCGGAAGGCCAGGACAGCTACACCATCAGCGAGGTCGTCGCCTTCACCGGTCTGACGGCCCACACGCTGCGCTGGTACGAGCGGATCGGCCTGATGCCGCACATCGGCCGCTCGCACACGGGCCAGCGCCGGTACAGCAACCGCGACCTGGACTGGCTCGACCTCGTCGGCAAGCTGCGGCTGACCGGCATGCCGGTGGCCGACATGGTCCGGTACGCCGAGCTGGTACGCGAGGGCGACCACACCTTCGGCGAGCGTTTCGAACTCCTGGAGTCCACCCGCCGCGACGTCCTCGCGCGGATCGCCGAACTGCAGGACACGCTGGCCGTGCTCGACCGGAAGATCAGCTTCTACGCGGACGCGGGCCGTCTGTACGAGCAGGACGAGACGTTCGAGCAGCAGCAGAAATCGCAGCGGCAGAAATTGCAGCAGCAGAAGTACGAGCAGCAGCAGAAGACGGAGAAGGCCGGATGACCGACAGCAGCATCGCAACGGCACGACTCGGCGCACACGGCCCCGAGGTCGGTGTCCAGGGCCTCGGCTGCATGGGCATGAGCTTCGCGTACGGCCCCTCGGACGCGGACGAGTCCAGGGCGACCCTGGAGCGGGCGCTGGAACTGGGCGTCACGCTGTACGACACGGCGGACGCCTACGGCGCGGGCGAGAACGAGCGGTTCCTCTCGCCGTTCTTCAAGGCGCACCGCGACGAGGTGGTGATCGCCACCAAGTTCGCGCTGGCGATCCACCCCGACGACCCCACGAAGCGGATCATCCGCAACGACCCGCCCTACATCCGCGAGTGCATCGAGGCGAGCCTCAAGCGCCTGGACGTCGACGCGATCGACCTCTACTACATGCACCGCCGCGATGTGGACATCCCCATCGAGGAGACCGTCGGCGTCATGGCCGAACTGGTCCGCGAGGGCAAGGTCAAGCACCTGGGTCTGAGCGAGGTCACGGCGACCGAACTGCGCGCCGCCCACGCCGTACACCCCATAGCGGCCGTCCAGTCCGAGTGGTCCCTGTTCAGCCGGGACATCGAGGAGAAGGTGGTCCCGGCCGCCGCGGAACTGGGCGTGACCCTGGTCCCGTACTCCCCGCTGGGCCGGGGCTTCCTCACCGGCTCCTTCGCCAAGGCCGAGGACCTGACGGCGGACGACTTCCGCCGCCAGCAGCCCCGCTTCACGGGCGAGAACGCCGCGGCCAACGCCGCCCTCCTGGACCCGATCCGCACGGTCGCCGAGGCGCACGGGGCCACGCCGGGGCAGATCGCGCTGGCATGGGTGCAGCAGCGGGCGACGGTGCACGGGCTGCCGATCGTGCCGATCCCGGGCACGCGCAAGCCGACCCGGGTGGAGGAGAACGCGGCGGCGACGCGGATCGTCCTGACCGAGGAGGAGTCGGGCCTGCTGGAGCCGATCGCGTCGAAGGTGGCCGGCACCAGGTACACGGACATGACCTTCACCTCGGCCGGCCGGGAGTGACTCCTACAGTTCGGCCAGCAACTCGGCCTTCTTGACCGAGAACTCCTCGTCCGTCACGAGCCCGGCCTCGTGCAGCTCTCCCAAGTGACGGATCCTGTCCGCGATGTCGGCCGGGTCGCGCCTCGGCGCACTGGCCGGCACCGCGGCGACGGGCCCACTCCGGCGCACCGCCGCCAGGACGGCCGCGGCGAACGGCAGCGACTCGTGCACCGGCCCGTACCCGAGCCCGAACACCACGGCGGCCGGGTCCTGATCGGCCTGCGCCGGCTGACCGTCCGCGGAGTCCCGCCGCAGCAGTCGTAGATGCCCCTCGAACACCTCGGGCGACCGCCACTCGACCCCACTCAGCTCGGCCACCGGGAAACTCTGGTCCCCGGCCTTCCACTTCGCCGAGGACGCACCGGTCCAGAACCACCGAAACCGGACGACGCTCCCGTCGAAGGACGCCTTGCCGTCATACGCCTTGAACTGCACCGGCACCTCGGGCGCGGCCACGAGGAACTCCTCCGCCGGCCCGGACTCCTTCAGCTGCGCCCGCAACTCGTCGTGGTAGTACTCGGCCAGCGTCTCCCGCTCGGCCGGCAGCACCAGCCGATACGGATCCCCCGACTCCTTCAACTGCCCGGCCGCCGCCTCCATCAACGGATCGGCACCGGGACGCGGCTCCAGGCGCAGCGCCACCGTCCCGCGCTTGCCCGGCGTCAGCGTCACCCCGGCGATCGCCTCAAGAGGAACACGTCGTTCGCCAAGCGACTGGAAGAGCTTGGGTGTTCGAATCCCCCGTTCGTAACGGATGAGCACGGAGTCGGACTCGAACTCCCAGGCGGCATGAAATCCGGCCAGTACGTCACCCATGCGGCTCATCGTATGCGGCACGTGCTCCTCCGTCGCCACCCCGCGCAGACCGCAGTTCCTGCGCCTCTACGCGCGTCCGGCCGACGCCGTGTCGGACAAACCCGCCCGACAGGCCTCGGCATCGTCGGCACACCGCACCGACCCGTACGCGCCGACCCCGATCTCGGCGAAGTTCCGCACGCTGTCCGTACCCGGCTCGAAATAGCCGCCGTGCCCCTTCGCCTCCCGCGCGGAGATCACCCGCGCACCGAACACCGAGGACACCGGGTCCTCCCCGTGCCCCAGCCCGCCGACCTCCATGTACGGCACGTCCTGCACCCAGTCGTCGGCGTCCCGCATCGCCCACACATGCGCGGACGTACGCAGCTGGGAGGCCTTCGCGACCCGCATGCCGGGACTGCCCGCCACCGCTATGTCGGCCACCCGCCCGGGCAGTGTGCGCGCGGCCACACCGCACAGCACCGAGCCGTAGCTGTGGCAGAACAGCGAGACCGGCGAACCCCCGGGCAGCGCCCGCAGCAGCGCGTTCAGCCGGATCGCACCCGACTCCGCCCGCATCGCCGTCGCCGAGTCGATGCCCAGGCCGTTCGGCGTGGTGTAGTCGGCCCAGGCGATCACGGCCGTACGCGTCGAAGGGCTCACCGTGCGCTCGGCCTCGTACAGGGACTGGGCCATGCCGACCGGTGCGGAGTACCTGCGGCTGGTGCGCTGGAAGGTGAGCAGGTCGGTGTCGACGCCGGGGACGACGACCGAGATCCGCTCGGCCTTCGCCAGATCGCCGAACACCTCCGCGGCGCGCCCCGAGCCCTCCGGGTCGAACGCGAGGATGTGCCGGTCCGCCCGCATCATCGCCTCGAAGCGATGCATACGGCGGCCCGCCTCACGCTGGCCGTCGAGCGTGAGCCGCTTGTCGTGCGTGCGTTTGCGCTCGACCTCGCGCGCCTCGTCGAGCGCGACGCGGTTGGCGCGGTAGCGCAGCTCGACCGGGGCGCCGTTCATGTTGCCGACCGCGAGCGGATAGCGGTGCACGAGGCTGCCGCGCTGCTCGTCGGTGAGCGAGGCGAAGAACCGGGCGAGCCGGGTGGGGGAGGAGTCGGCGGCCGGCAGCCGGTGTCCGGCGATGCTGCCGTGCTCCCAGGCGCTGAGCGAGGCCTGCAGTGGTGCGGCGCTCCGGTGGTTGCGCAGAGCGGTCCAGCCGGTGGTCGCCAGCATCACGAACACCACGGCCAGTGCGAGCAGGGCGCGCCAGACGTTCAGTTGCGGGGACGTGTCGAAGGAAGTCACTGGGAGGACACACTAGGAGAACGAGAGGGTCTCGCGTTAACCAAGTGATGGGTATCACGTTTCGATCAAGGTGGTGTGAACGTGCCGGTGACCTCAGTGTGTTCGCCAGCTCTCGCTGAGTGCGGGGCCCACCTGTTCGAGATGTGAGACGGTCAGTGCCCGCATGGCGTCCAGGCTGAAGTCCTCACCCGTGCTCCACTGACGCTCCGTCAGCCGCATCACCCCGCCGAAGACGGCCACCGCCAGCCGCGGCCGCGGATCGGTGTCGACGTCGACGCCCTCGCGCTCGGCGAGGATCCGCGCGATCGCCTCCTCTATCTCCACCGAACGCCGCAGATGGGCGGCGAGCAGGACCGGCGTCGACTCGATCACCTGGTACATGCGCAGGAACACCTCGACCGGCGCGACGGACTCCACCACGTCGTTGAGCGTGTCCCAGCCCTCCAGCACGGCCTGCCGCAGCGCCTCCATCGGGGTCTCCCGCGGCGGGCGCTCGCGCACCGCGTGCAGGAAGTGCTCGACCGTCAGCTCCTGCAGTGCGAGGGCGGCCTCCTCCTTGCCGGCGAAGTAGCGGAAGAACGTGCGCTGCGAGACCTCGACCGCGTCGGCGATGTCATCGACGGTCGTGTGCTCGTAGCCCTGGGTGGTGAAGAGCTCCAGCGCGGTCCGCAGCAGCGCTTCCCGGGTGCGCTGTTTCTTGCGTTCGCGCAGTGTTTCCATAGGTGTCAGTTACCGACTTGTGAATTGGTTTGTCAATTGTCAGCGGCTGTCATTAGCCTCGAACACATGACTAGTCAGACCACCATCGAAACGACGGGGTCGGGGGGCGAGGCACCGGCGGCTCCGTCGGACGCGACGCCGGCCAAGGGGCTGCGCGGCCACCCTTGGTTCACCCTCATCACCGTCGCAGTGGGGGTCATGATGGTGGCCCTCGACGGCACCATCGTGGCCATCGCCAACCCGGCCATCCAGAAGGACCTCGGCGCCACCTTCGCCGAGGTGCAGTGGATCACCAACGGCTACTTCCTCGCCCTCGCGGTCGCGCTGATCACCGCCGGCAAGCTCGGCGACCGCTTCGGGCACCGCCAGACCTTCCTGATCGGCGTGGTCGGTTTCGCCGCCGCCTCCGGTGCGATCGGGCTGTCCAGCAGCATCGGCGCCGTCGTCGTCTTCCGTGTCTTCCAGGGCCTCTTCGGCGCCCTGCTGATGCCGGCCGCGCTCGGCCTGCTGCGGGCGACCTTCCCGGCCGAGAAGCTCAACATGGCCATCGGCATCTGGGGCATGGTCATCGGCGCGTCCACCGCCGGCGGCCCGATCCTCGGCGGTGTCCTCGTCGAGCACGTCAACTGGCAGTCGGTGTTCTTCATCAATGTGCCGGTCGGCATCCTCGCCGTCGTCCTCGGCGTCGTGATCCTGCTCGACCACCGCGCGGAGAACGCCCCGCGCTCCTTCGACATCCTGGGCATAGCCCTGCTGTCGTCCGCGATGTTCTGCCTGGTCTGGGCGCTGATCAAGGCCCCGGCGTGGGGCTGGGGCGACGGCATGACGTGGCTGTTCATCGCCGGGTCGGTGCTGGGCTTCGCGCTCTTCGCCTTCTGGGAGACGAAGGTCAGGGAGCCCCTGATTCCGCTGGCCCTCTTCCGCTCGGTGCCGCTCTCCGCGGGCGTCGTGCTGATGGTCCTGATGGCCATCGCCTTCATGGGCGGCCTGTTCTTCGTGACGTTCTACCTGCAGAACGTGCACGGCATGAGCCCGATCGACGCGGGCCTCCATCTCCTCCCGCTCACCGGCATGATGATCGTCGGCTCCCCGCTCGCGGGCGCGATGATCACCAAGCTGGGCCCGCGTGTTCCGCTGGCAGGCGGCATGGCGGCCACCGCGATCGCCATGTACGGCATGTCCACGCTGGAGACGGACACCGGCAGCGGCATCATGTCCCTCTGGTTCGCCCTGCTCGGCCTCGGCCTCGCGCCGGTCATGGTCGGCGCCACGGAGGTCATCGTCGGTAACGCGCCCATGGAGCTGTCCGGTGTGGCCGGCGGACTTCAGCAGGCCGCGATGCAGATCGGCGGCAGCCTCGGTACGGCCGTGCTGGGCGCCGTCATGGCCTCCAAGGTCGACAGCGACCTCGCCGGCAACTGGACGGACGCGGGACTCCCGCCGCTGACGGCGGCCCAGGAGGCCCAGGCTTCGGAGGCGGTCCAGGTGGGTGTGGCACCGCTGGCGCCGGGGACCCCGGAGCAGATCGCCGCGAAGATCACGGACGTGGCGCACGACACGTTCATCTCGGGCATGAGCCTCGCGTCCCTCGTCGCCGCGGGGGTGGCGGTCGTGGCCGTCGCCGTCGCGTTCCTGACGAAGCGGGGCGCGAACGCGGAGGCGGGCGCGGGGGCCGCGCACATCTGACGCGCCGGGTTCGAGACGGCCGCGGGAGGGGTCTTCCCGGGCCCTCGGGCCGGGTTCCAGGCCGAGTTCCAGGCCGGGTTCCCCTATCAGGGTGACAACGCCGAAGATCCTCCCAACGCGGCTGCGTCGCAGGTCACAGTGGGTCAAGCCGGGGCCTGCGGCGCGCCGCCGGAGGGGGATGGCGCGCCGACGGCCCGGCGCGCAGGCATGACACGCGCACCGTGGGTACTCGCCAAGTCGAACACCGATTCAGGGAGTTGACGATGGCGGGCTTCGGACACGGAACGCGCAGGCACCCCCGCTCACGTGGCCGGACGTGGTCACGGACCGGGCCGGATCGCGCGACGCTCGGAATCGTCGGAACGGTCTGTGCGGTCGCCGGGTTCTTCGTGCTGGGCATCATCCTCGGGCCCGTGGCGATCGCCTGCGGCTGGCTGGCGATGGGCCGGAGCTGGACCGGGGCCCGCCCTGTCCCCGCGTTGATCGCGGTGGTCCTGGGCGCGATAGACACGCTGCTGGCCATCATCTGGCTGGCGGGAGCGGCGACGCCGGGCAACGGGATGTTCTGATCCGGATGTTCTGATCCGGCGCGCCCTGCTCCGGGCAACTGGCTAACGCACTTGCTCCTCGCCGACCTTCCGCTGCCCCGACAGCTCGGCGACCTCCGCCCGCAGCGCCCGGACCTCCTCCGTGAGCATGCGTATCGCCTCCGTCTGGCGGCGTTCCTCCACGTCGTCCATCTCGAAGCGGGCTATGAACCAGGCGGCGATGTTCGCGGTGACCACACCCAGCAGGGCGATACCGGACAGCATCAGGCCCACCGCGAGCATCCGGCCCACCCCGGTGGTCGGCGCGTGATCGCCGTAGCCCACGGTCGTCATCGTGGTGAAGGACCACCACACCGCGTCACCCAGCGTCTTGATGTTCCCGTTGGGGGAGTCCCGCTCCACCGACAGCACCGCCAGTGACCCGAACATCAGCAGCCCGACCACCGACCCGGCGACATACGTCGTGAGCCTGACCTGTGAGGCCATCCGGGCCCGCTGCCCGACGAGCAGCAGGGTGGACACCAGCCGCAGCAGCCGTAGCGGCTGGAGCAGCGGCAGTACCACCGCGCACAGGTCGAGCCAGTGCCCCCGTACGAACTCCCTACGCCGGTCGGCGAGGGCGAGCCGGACGACGTAGTCCAGGGCGAAGGCGCCCCACACCACCCACTCCACCGCGAGGCACGCGGACACCACGTCATGGCTCGCGTCGGGGTCGACGATCGGCACGGCATAGGCCACGGCGAACGCCAGGGCCAGACCGAAAAGGGGCCGCTGGGTATGCCGTTCCCAACGCCCTTGCGCCACCGCTTGCTTCATGGGCGCATCGTAGGAAATGTGAAGGGGCGGTGTATTCCGCAGATCACCCACGGGCACACCACCCCTTCCAGCCGTTGACGCCGCGATGGAGCCTAGGCGTCGCCTCCCGCGGCGCCCGGGTCCGCTGCCGAGACGTCGAGGAGCTGGTAGCGGTCGATCGCCTGCTTCAGGGCCGACCGGTCGACCTTCCCCTCCTTCGCCAGCTCGGTCAGGACCGCCACCACGATCGACTGGGCGTCGATGTGGAAGAAGCGGCGGGCCGCGCCCCGGGTGTCGGCGAAGCCGAAGCCGTCGGCGCCCAGTGACTGGTAGGTGCCCGGCACCCAGCGGGCGATCTGGTCCGGCACCGACCGCATCCAGTCGGAGACGGCCACGAACGGCCCCTCGGCCCCGCCCAGCTTGCGCGTCACATACGGCACCCGCTGCTCCTCCTCCGGGTGCAGCAGGTTGTGCCGCTCGCACTCCACGGCCTCGCGCCGCAGCTCGTTCCAGGAGGTCGCCGACCAGACGTCGGCCTTGACGTTCCACTCCTCGGCGAGGATCTTCTGCGCCTCCAGCGCCCAGGGGACGGCCACACCGGACGCCATGATCTGGGCGGGGATGGAGCCTTCTGTGCCCTCGCTCAGGCGGTACACGCCCTTGAGGATGCCCTCGACGTCGACGTTCTCCGGCTCGGCCGGGTGCCGGATCGGCTCGTTGTAGACGGTGAGGTAGTAGAAGACGTCCTCGCCGTGCGGGTGCTCGGCGTCGCCGCCGTACATCCGGCGCAGCCCGTCCTGCACGATGTGCGCGATCTCGAACGCGTACGCCGGGTCGTACGCCACACAGCCCGGGTTCGTCGAGGCGAGCAGCTGCGAGTGGCCGTCGGCGTGCTGGAGGCCCTCACCGGTCAGGGTCGTGCGGCCGGCGGTCGCGCCCAGGACGAAACCGCGCGCCAGCTGGTCCGACATCTGCCAGAACTGGTCGCCGGTGCGCTGGAAACCGAACATCGAGTAGAAGACGTACACCGGGATCAGGGGTTCGCCGTGGGTGGCGTACGCCGAACCCGCCGCGATGAGGGAGGCCGTGCAGCCGGCCTCCGAGATGCCGTCGTGCAGCATCTGGCCCTGCGGCGACTCCTTGTACGCGAGCAGCAGATCACGGTCGACCGACTCGTACTGCTGGCCCAGCGGGTTGTAGATCTTCGCGCTCGGGAAGAACGAGTCCATGCCGAACGTGCGGTACTCGTCCGGAGCGATCAGCACGAACCGCTTGCCGATCTCCTTGTCCCGCATGAGGTCCTTCAGCAGCCGCACAAACGCCATCGTCGTCGCGATCGACTGCTGCCCCGTCCCCTTCTTCACGGTCGCGTACGTCTTGTCGCCCGGCAGCGCCAGTGGCTCGGAGCGCACCACGCGCGTGGGGACGTAACCGCCGAGCCCCTTGCGGCGGTCGTGCATGTACTGGATCTCCTCGGAGTCCCGCCCCGGGTGGTAGTACGGCGGCACCCCGCTCTCCAGGTCCTTGTCGGCGATCGGCAGGTGCAGCCGGTCGCGGAAGCGCTTGAGGTCGTCGACCGTCAGCTTCTTCATCTGGTGCGTGGCGTTGCGGCCCTCGAAGTTGGGACCGAGCGTCCAGCCCTTGATCGTCTTGGCCAGGATCACCGTCGGCTGGCCCTTGTGCGCCTTGGCCGCCGAGAACGCCGCGAAGACCTTCCGGTGGTCGTGACCGCCGCGGCCCAGGTGCAGGATCTGGTCGTCGGTCATGCCCTCGACCATCGCGCGCAGCCGCTGGTCGTCACCGAAGAAGTGGTCGCGGATGTACGCGCCGGTCTCGGTGGCGTACGTCTGGAACTGGCCGTCCGGCGTGGTGTTCATCCGGTTGACCAGGACGCCGTCGCGGTCCTGCGCGAGCAGCGGGTCCCAGGTGCGGTCCCAGATGAGCTTGATCACGTTCCACCCGGCGCCGCGGAAGATCGACTCCAGCTCCTGGATGACCTTGCCGTTGCCCCGCACCGGCCCGTCGAGGCGCTGCAGGTTGCAGTTGACGACGAAGGTGAGGTTGTCCAGGCCCTCGCGCGCGGCGATGGACAGCTGGCCCAGCGACTCCGGCTCGTCCATCTCGCCGTCGCCGAGGAAGGCCCACACCTGGGACTTGGAGGTGTCCGCGATGCCGCGCGCCTCCATGTAGCGGTTCATCCGCGCCTGGTAGATCGCGCCGATCGGGCCGAGGCCCATCGACACGGTCGGGAACTCCCAGAAGTCCGGCATCAGCCGCGGGTGCGGGTAGGAGGACAGGCCGTACGGCGCCTTCGACTTCTCCTGGCGGAACGCGTCCAGGTTCTGCTCGCTGAGGCGGTCCAGCAGGAACGCGCGCGCGTAGATGCCCGGGGAGGCGTGGCCCTGGAAGAAGACCTGGTCGCCGCCGTCGCCCTCGTCCTTGCCGCGGAAGAAGTGGTTGAAGCCCACGTCGTAGAGCGAGGCGGAGGAGGCGAACGTCGCGATGTGACCGCCGACGCCGATGCCGGGGCGCTGGGCCCGGGACACCATGACCGCGGCGTTCCACCGGGTCGCGTTGAGGATCTTGCGCTCGATCTCCTCGTTGCCCGGGAAGAACGGCTCGTCCTTGGTGGCGATCGTGTTGACGTAGTCCGTGCTGCGCATCTCGGGCACGGCCACGCGCTTCTCGCGGGCCCGCTCGATCAGCCGCAGCATCAGATAACGGGCCCGCTCACGGCCGCGCTCGTCCACGGCGGCGTCGAGGGAGTCGAGCCACTCCTGCGTCTCCTCGGGATCGAAGTCAGGAACCTGACTCGGAAGGCCGCCAATGATGATCGGGTTGCGATCTGATCCGGAAGCCACGCTGTTCCTTACCTGTCAGAGGGCTGTGTTTCTGGGGTTTCTGGGCGTCTGTACCGCTCCCCATCGTGTACCTAGGTACGCCAAACGTCATCTCTACTGTGGGGTAACCGCGGCTTGATGAACGGTCGAGTGCCCACCGATGGTTCCCAAACGCACAAAGGGGGCAGATTGGTGTGGTGCCCGTCGCCCTGAGACGATGATGGTGTGCCTGGAGTTGCGGTGACACGTTCACGATCGTCACCGTTTCGGCGGTCTGAACGGCCGGGTACTTGCGCGATCCGTCCCGCCCGTGTGGACTACGGCCAATGCTTCGCGCACGCGCGTGGCTGAGTTATTCCCAAAACATGATCAGGAGGCAACCCGTGAGCGCGACCGCGGACCACGCGGAGGAGCGGACCCTTGCCGAGAGGCTGGGGTTCCAGCCCGAGCAGGTGGTCCAGGAGATCGGCTACGACGACGACGTAGACCAGGAACTCCGCGAGGCCATTGAGTCAGTCACCGGCACTGAGCTCGTGGACGAGGACTACGACGACGTCGCCGATGCCGCGGTGCTGTGGTTCCGCGACGAGGACGGCGACCTGACGGATGCGCTGGTGGATGCCACCACGTACATCGAAGAAGGCGGCTCGATCCTGTTGCTGACGCCGAAGACCGGCCGTGACGGCTACGTGGAGCCCAGCGACATCTCTGAAGCCGCGACCACGGCAGGTCTGTCGGCATCCAAGAGCGTCAGTGTCGGCAAGGACTGGAGCGGCAGCCGGCTGGTGACGCCCAAGGCCGCCAAGACCAAGAAGTAGAACCGGTGCGGTGCCGGGCCGGGCTGAAAAGCCCGGCCCGGCCTCCTGCACGGGCCCCGGCGGTCGCTGCATAGGGTGGAACCCACCCGAACAGCCCCACCGAAGGGACATCCACGCGATGGCGATCCAGGTCGGCGACAAGGCCCCCGACTTCGAGCTCAAGGACAACCACGGCAGGGCCGTGAAGCTCTCCGGCTTCCGTGGTTCCAAGAACGTCGTCCTGCTCTTCTACCCCTTCGCCTTCACCGGTGTGTGCACCGGCGAGCTGTGCGAGGTGCGCGACAACCTGCCGCAGTTCTCCGACCGCGACACGCAGGTGCTCGCCGTCTCCAACGACTCCATCCACACCCTGCGTGTCTTCGCCGAGCAGGAGGGCCTTGAGTACCCGCTGCTCAGCGACTTCTGGCCGCACGGCGAGGTCAGCCGTGCCTACGGTGTATTCGCCGAGGACAAGGGCTGCGCGGTGCGCGGCACCTTCGTCATCGACAAGGAGGGCGTGGTCCGCTGGACCGTCGTCAACGCCCTGCCGGACGCGCGCGACCTGAGCGAGTACGTCAAGGCGCTCGACACCCTCTGATCCCGCTGGTGACGACACCTGTGATTCTTCGGCATCAAGGCCTGCGTGGCACGGGAACCCGTCACTAGGATCGACTCGTTGATCCGATATCAAACGCACGGCGGGGCTCCCCGCCCCTGGACACCAATGGAGGACTCGTGGGAGTCAGCCTCAGCAAGGGCGGCAACGTATCACTGAGCAAGGAGGCCCCGGGCCTCACTGCGGTCATCGTCGGTCTGGGGTGGGACGTCCGCACCACGACCGGCACCGACTTCGACCTGGACGCCAGCGCGCTGCTGCTGAACCCGGAAGGCAAGGTCGGCAGCGACGCGAACTTCGTCTTCTTCAACAACCTCAAGAGCTCCGACGGCTCCGTCGAGCACACCGGTGACAACCTCACCGGTGAGGGCGAGGGCGACGACGAGCAGATCAAGGTCAACCTCGCGGGCGTCCCGGCCGACGTCGAGAAGATCGTCTTCCCGGTGTCGATCTACGACGCCGAGAACCGTCAGCAGTCCTTCGGCCAGGTGCGCAACGCGTTCATCCGCGTCGTGAACCAGGCCGGGGGCGCCGAGATCGCGCGCTACGACCTCAGCGAGGACGCGTCCACCGAGACCGCGATGGTCTTCGGCGAGCTCTACCGGCACGGCGCGGAGTGGAAGTTCCGCGCCATCGGCCAGGGCTACGCCTCGGGCCTGCGCGGCATCGCGCAGGACTTCGGAGTCAACGTCTGAGTTCGACAGAGTTCGACAACGGAGGCGCGGCAATCCAGAACGCCACCGACCGACTCCGGCGCCGTACCGTTTGGGTACGGCGCCGGATGCGCATGGACAACCAAAGAAGCAGCACCAGGGGAGGACCAGCATCATGGGCGTCACGCTCGCCAAGGGAGGAAACGTCTCCCTGTCCAAGGCCGCGCCGAACCTCACTCAGGTGATGGTCGGCCTCGGCTGGGACGCGCGCTCCACCACCGGAGCCCCGTTCGACCTCGACGCCAGCGCTCTGATGTGCAACGGCGGTCGGGTTCTGGGCGACGAGTGGTTCGTCTTCTACAACCAGCTCAAGAGCCCGGACGGCTCGGTGGAGCACACCGGGGACAATCTCACCGGCGAGGGCGACGGCGACGACGAGTCGATCCTGGTCGACCTGTCCAAGGTGCCGGCCAACTGCGACAAGATCGTCTTTCCCGTCTCCATCCATATGGCCGATGACCGCGGCCAGACCTTCGGCCAGGTCAGCAACGCCTTCATCCGCGTGGTCAACCAGGCCGACGGCCAGGAACTCGCCCGCTACGACCTCAGCGAGGACGCCTCCACCGAGACCGCCATGATCTTCGGCGAGGTCTACCGCTACCAGGGCGAGTGGAAGTTCCGGGCGGTGGGACAGGGGTACGCGTCCGGACTCCGGGGCATCGCACTCGACTTCGGGGTCAACGTCTCATAACGCTATATGAGCAAAAGCCGGGCCCCGGTGGGGTCCGGAGGGCGGCCGACTAGACTTCGGGTTCAAAGTCTTCGTAAAGCCGAGTGCGGCGCGCGGGAGCCCCGTACACATAGGATTGGGTAGCCAGTGGTTCTGAAAACCTTCGGCTGGTCGTTCGCGGTCACCGCGCTCGGCCTGGTTGCGGCGGTCCTCTTCGGGGGGTGGAGCGCCCTCGGCATCGTGGCGATCCTCTCCGTCCTCGAGATCTCGCTGTCGTTCGACAACGCGGTGGTCAACGCCGGGATCCTGAAGAAGATGAATGCCTTCTGGCAGAAGATCTTCCTCACCATCGGCATCCTGATCGCCGTCTTCGGTATGCGACTGGTCTTCCCCGTCGTCATCGTCGCGATCAGCGCCCAGCTCGGGCCGATCGAGGCGGTCAACCTCGCCCTCAACGACCAGGACCGCTACCAGGAGCTCGTCACCGACGCCCACCCGGCGATCGCCGCGTTCGGTGGCATGTTCCTGCTGATGATCTTCCTGGACTTCATCTTCGAGGACCGGGACATCAAGTGGCTGGCCTGGCTGGAGCGCCCGCTGGCCAAGCTCGGCAAGGTCGACATGCTGTCGGTCTGCATCGCGCTGATCATCCTGCTGGTCTCCGCGATGACCTTCGCGACCAACGCCCACCAGCACGGCGGCGCGCACGTCGACAAGGCGGAGACGGTCCTGCTCTCCGGTATCGCCGGTCTGATCACGTACATGATCGTGGGCGGACTCTCCGGCTACTTCGAGGACAAGCTCGAAGAGGAGGAGGAGCGCGAGCACGAGGCGGAGGAAGAGGCCGAGCGCACCGGCAAGCCCCGCACGGCGGTCGCCATGGCCGGCAAGGCCGCGTTCTTCATGTTCCTCTACCTGGAGGTCCTGGACGCGTCCTTCTCCTTCGACGGTGTGATCGGCGCCTTCGCCATCACCAACGACATCGTCCTGATGGCGCTGGGCCTCGGTATCGGCGCGATGTACGTCCGTTCGCTGACCGTGTACCTGGTCCGCCAGGGCACCCTCGACGACTACGTCTACCTGGAGCACGGCGCGCACTACGCGATCGGCGCGCTCGCGGTGATCCTCATGGTCACCATCCAGTACCAGATCCCCGAGCTCGTCACCGGCTCGATCGGCGTGATCCTGATCGGCTGGTCCTTCTGGTCCTCGGTCCGCCGCAACCGCGCGCTCGCGGCGGCGGAGGGAAAAGCGGAGACCTCGGACGAGAAGACTGAGGTGTCGTCCGGGGTGTGACACCCCCGTGTGTGAGGAACGCTCTGTGCGGGGCGGCCGGGCCTCCGGCCGCCCCGCCGGTTTTTCCGAGTGACTGCGGATCTTTCGTGGTGAACGCGGTTCTTTCGTGGGACGTGGGGGCGGAATGGGCTTCTTGGACGGACTCTGGCGTGGCCGGGCGGTCGAGTTCGACTCGGGCAGCGCGTCATCGAACTCGATCGAGCTGACGAAGCGGCACGACCGGGTCTCGCTCACCAAACAGGGGGCGGCGACCGGGCATCTCCGGATCAACCTGACCTGGCGGATGCGGACGTCCGACATCGGGGGCCCGCAGCGGGAGAGTCTGCTGCGGCATCCGTTCAAGGCGCTCAAGCCGCCGGAGGTGCTCGGGCACAGCCAGAGCATGGTCAACGTCGACCTCGACCTCGGGGCGCTGTACGAGCTGACCGACGGCACGAAGGGCGTCGTCCAGCCGCTGGGCGGGTTCCTCGGGGACGTCAACGCACCGCCGTACGTGAAGCTCAGCGGGGACGACCGGTTCGGGTCGGCGTCCGGCGAGACGATGTACGTCAACCTTGATCATCGGGAGAACATCAAGCGGTTGCTGGTCTTTGTGTACATCTATGACCAGACGCCGGCGTTCGACCGGACCCATGCGATCGTGACGCTGTATCCGAGCAATGGGCCGCGGATCGAGATAGGCCTCGACGAACGGCATCCGCAGGCCCGGTCCTGTGCGGTGGTGATGATCGAGAACGTCAAGGGTGAGCTGTGGGTGCGGCGTGAGGTGAAGTTCGTCTACGGGTTCCAGGCTGAGCTGGATCGGTTGTTCGGGTGGGGGTTGCAGTGGGGGCGCGGATATAAGACGAAGGCGGAGAAGTAGTCGCCTGAGAGCTCGGGGTTCCGTGTTGTGTTGCGTCTGCGGGTTCGTTGTGGCTTGTCGCGCAGTTCCCCGCGCCCCTTGAGGTGCGTCTTCCTACCGTCCGATGAACTGTGGCCCTTGGGGCGGCAACTGGAACCCCTGGGGCTGTGCTGCTGCCGTCACCGGGGGCGGGTAGCCGTAGCCCGTGTTGGCCATGGCCGGCTGGCTTGTCGGCTGGGGGTAGCCGTATGCGGGCTGGGTGGGCGGGGGCTGCTGGGGGTAGCCGTACGCCGGCTGGGGCGGGACCGTCGTGGTCGGTTGCTCGGGGGGCAGGGGCTGGGAGACCTCCGGGGGCGAGGCCGGCTGGGGCGCTGCCGCCGCCTCCGACTCGTCCACCGAGATGCCGAAGTCCGTGGCCAGGCCCCTGAGGCCGTCCGAGTAGCCCTCGCCGAGAGCGCGGAACTTCCAGCCCTCGCCGCGGCGGTAGAGCTCGCCGCAGATCAGGGCGGTCTCCTGGCCCGTCTCGGGCTTGATGTCGAAGTAGGCCAGCGGATCGCCCTCGGCGGCCGCCGCGTCGTACAGCATGATGCGCAGGTCTCGTACGCGGTCGAAGGTGACGCCGTCCGCCGAAGCGACCAGAAGAATCTGGCCGACGCCGGGCTCGACACCGGCCAGATCTGTCTGGATGGTGTCGGTGAGGCCATCGGCGCCCCGCTTCTTGCCGAGCCGCCAGACCTTCCCGGAGGGGTGCCGGGGCTGGTTGTAGAAGACGAAGTCCTCGTCGGAGCGCACACGACCGTCGGGGCCGAGGAGCAGAGCCGAGGCGTCGACATCCGGAACCCCCTGCCCGGGCGTCCAGCGCAGCACGGCGCGTACCGTCGTGGCTTCGAGCGGGACGTTCGACCCCTTCAACATCGCGTGCGTCATACGGTCATCCTGCCTTCTCCGTCCTGCTCACGACAACGCGGGGGTGCCACGGACCGTGCGCGCCTGTGTTCGTCCGCGTTACCAGAAATTCATGCCCTGCGGGAACCCCTGACATGGGTATCTACGTACTATTACCGGCCACCTATGAACAGGTCACAGGTGGCACTGAGTCACCACGGGGGAGCTCTATGCGTCATTTCGGGCACATCGCCCCAGAGGTGCGGCAGCGCCTCTTCCATCAGGAGCCGTGCGCGTTCAGTGCCGACTCCCCGGCCCGGCTGCTCTCCGCGGCCCTGGGCGCCACGCTCTACAGTCCGGCCACGCGGCCGCGGCTCGCCGACGACATCGTGAAACAGACCGGACGCGGCGTGGTCTCGATGGTGCTGTGCCTGGAGGACTCGATCGGCGACGAGGACGTGGCGGAGGGCGAGGAGAACCTCGTCCGCCAGTTCGCCGACCTCGCGGAGCGGCACGAGGAGGGCGCCGCGGATCTGCCGCTGCTCTTCATCCGGGTCCGCACGCCCGAGCAGATCCCCGACCTCGTACGGCGCCTCGGACCGGCCGTACGGCTGCTGTCCGGATTCGTACTGCCCAAGTTCACCGAAGAGCGCGGCATGCCCTTCCTGGAGGCCCTCGCGAGCGCCGAGGCGCACAGCGGGCGGCGGCTGTTCGCCATGCCGGTGCTGGAGTCGCCCCAGCTGCTCTACCGGGAGTCGCGGGTGGAGACCCTGGAGGGCATCTTCCGCGCCGTCGACAAATACCGGGACCGGGTGCTGGCGCTGCGCCTCGGCGTCACCGACTTCTGCTCGTCCTACGGGCTGCGCCGCGCCCCGGACATGACCGCGTACGACGTCCAGATCGTCGCCTCCGTCATCGCCGACGTGGTGAACATGCTGGGCAGAGCCGACGGCACCGGGTTCACGGTGACCGGGCCGGTGTGGGAGTACTTCCGCGTGCAGGAACGTATGTTCAAGCCGCAGCTGCGCCGCAGCCCCTTCCTGGAGGGGCAGGCCGAGGAGCTGCGCGAGGCCCTCATCGAGCACGCCATGGACGGCCTGCTGCGCGAGATCACGATGGACCACGCCAACGGCCTGCTCGGCAAGACCTGCATCCACCCCTCCCATGTGCTGCCCGTGCACGCGCTGTCCGTGGTCAGCCACGAGGAGTTCAGTGACGCCCAGGACATCCTGCGGCCGGAGCGCGGCGGCGGGGGTGTACTTCGGTCGCAGTACACGAACAAGATGAATGAGGTGAAGCCGCACCGCGCCTGGGCCGAGCGGACCCTGCTGCGGGCCGAGGTGTTCGGCGTGGCCAACGAGGACATCGGCTTCGTGGAGCTGCTCGCCGCCGGGATTCCGGCCTGAACCGGCCCAACGGCCTCGATATCCGTCTATATCCGGCCGAACGACCTCTATATCCAAGGGACGCATGAACAACGCAGTGAACGACGGGGTCTGGTCCGGCAGCTGGGTCGCCGAGCGGCTCGGGGTCCGGCTCGTGGGCGACGACGAGCTCACGGAGATGCTGGGGCTCGCCCTGCGCCGCAACCCCAAGCGGGCGCATCTGCTGGTCTCCAACGTGCTCGGCAAGCACGTACCGCAGTCACCGTCCGTGGTGTACGGCGCCGGGTTCGCCCTCGGCCGGCGGGTGCGGGAGCTCTTGGGTGCCGACGAGGCGGCCAGGGCGGTCGTCCTCGGCTATGCGGAGACGGCGACCGGGCTCGGCCACTCCGTCGCCGACGGCATCGGTCTCGCCCCGTATCTGCACTCCACACGGCGTCCCGTCGCCGGGGTCGCCCGCGCGGGCGGCTTCGAGGAGTCCCACTCGCACGCCACGTCGCATCTGCTGCTGCCGGAGGACCCGGCCCTGCTGGTGGGTGACGGGCCGCTGGTGCTGGTCGACGACGAGTTCTCGACGGGGAACACGGTGCTGAACACCGTGCGCGATCTTCATGCGCGGTACCCGCGGCGGAGGTATGTCGTGGTCGCGCTGGTGGACATGCGGTCGGCTGCCGATGCCGGGCGGCTGGAGCAGTTCGCGCGGGAGATAGGCGCCCGGGTGGATCTGGTGGCGGCGGCTTCGGGGACGGTGCGGTTGCCGGAGGGGGTGTTGGAGAAGGGGCAGGCGTTGGTGGCGCGGTACGAGGCGGAGAGTGCCGCGAGGGCTCGTGTGTCGTCTGCGGCGCCGTCGGGGCTGGTCGCGCAGTTCCCCGCGCCCCTTGAGGGCGATGGCGATGCTGCCGGCTTTGAAGCCGACGGTCGGACAACCCCCCCAGGGGCGCGGGGAACTGCGCGACCAGCCCCCACCGGCCCGCTCCCGGAAGCCAACCCCACCCATCCCCACATCACCCGCATAGACCTGCACTGGCCCCCGGGCCTCCCCGACGGCGGCCGGCACGGCTTCACCCCCGCGCACCGGGCACGGTTGGAGGGCGCCCTGCCCGCCATGGCCGCCCACCTGGCAGAGGCGCTGCCCGAGAGTGCCCGGCGTGTGCACATACTCGGCTTCGAAGAGCTGATGTACGCCCCCCTCAGACTCGCCCGCGAGCTGGAGCAGGTCGCCGAGGGCGTCGAGGTCCGGTACTCCACCACCACCCGCTCACCCGTCCTCGCGGTCGACGACCCCGGCTACGCGATACGCACCCGCCTCGTCTTCCCGGCCCACGACGACCCGGCCGACGGCCCCGGCGAGCGGTACGCCTACAACGTCGCCGGCGCCGGCTTCGACGCCGTCATAGCCGTCGTCGACTCGACCGCCGACACCCCCGAACTGCACGCGCCCGAGGGCCTGTTGGCGCAGCTCGCCGCGCACGCCCCGCACGTCCTGCTGGCCGTCGTGCCGTCGTACGTCCCCGGCCCGCTGGCCATCCCCGAAAGGCACTCCATGCTGCCCGAGCCCCTCCGCGGCCCCGCCTTCTCCTCGTACGCCCCCGAGGAGGTCGGCTGGCTGCTGCAGGACCTCTCGGACGTGACGCTGGAGGCGCCGACCGAGGAGCGCGAGGAGGCCATCCAGAGCGGCGGCGCGCACTACGCGGAGTCGCTGCCGGTGGAGTACCAGCCGAGCGAGCAGTACCAGGAGCTGTTCCAGGCGGCCCTGGCGGAGTCGGCGGCGCGCCTCGCGCAGGCGGCCGGCGCGGTCACAGAGATCGTGCTCGCCGAACGCTCGCCCCGCCCCGTGCTCGTCTCGCTGGCCCGCGCGGGCACCCCCGTGGGCGTACTGATGCGCCGCTGGGCGCAGTTCCGGCACGGGCTCGAACTCCCGCACTACGCCGTGTCCATCGTGCGCGGCCGCGGCATCGACGCCAACGCGCTGCGCTGGCTGGCCGCCCACCACGACCCGCGTGACGTCGTCTTCGTCGACGGCTGGACCGGCAAGGGCGCCATCACCCGCGAACTGACCGCTGCGATAAGGGAGTTCGAGGCGTCCGACGGCATCACCGGCTTCGACCCGGAGATCGCCGTACTGGCCGACCCGGGCTCCTGCGTCCGGACGTACGGCACCCGCGACGACTACCTCATCCCGTCCGCGTGCCTCAACTCCACGGTCTCCGGCCTGATCTCCCGCACCGTCCTGCGCGCCGACCTGGTCGGCCCGCACGACTACCACGGTGCGAAGTTCTACCGCGAACTCGCCGGCACCGATGTCTCCGTGGCCTTCCTGGACGCCGTGTCCGCGTGCTTCCCGGAGGTCGTGGACGCCGTGGACGCGACCGCCAAGGAGCTGCTGTCCGGCGACCGCGAGCCGACCTGGGAGGGCTGGGCCGCCGTCGAGCGCATCAGCGAGGAGTACGGCATCCACGACGTGAACCTCGTCAAGCCCGGCGTCGGTGAGACCACGCGGGTGCTGCTGCGCCGGGTGCCCTGGAAGATCCTGGCGCGGGCCGGGGCGGGCGCCGACCTGGACCATGTACGACTGCTGGCCGAACAGAGAGGGGTTCCGGTGGAAGAGGTCGCCGAACTGCCGTACACCTGCGTGGGATTGATCCACCCCAAGTACACGCGGGGCGCGACGGGCGCCGACGGCAAGGCGGTGAACGTCTGATGCCGGTGCTGGTGGCGAGCGACCTCGACCGCACACTGATCTACTCCGCCGCGGCCCTCGCGCTGACCATGCCGGACCCGCGGGCGCCCCGGCTGCTGTGCGTGGAGGTGCACGAGAGCAAGCCGCTGTCGTACATGACCGAGACGGCGGCCCAGCTGCTGACCGACCTCGGCGACGCGGCGGTCTTCGTGCCGACGACGACCCGGACCCGTAAGCAGTACCAGCGCATCAACCTGCCGGGCCCCGCGCCGAAGTACGCGATCTGCGCCAACGGCGGCCATCTGCTGGTCGACGGCGTCTCCGACCCCGACTGGCACGCCCAGGTCCAGGCCCGCCTTGCCGAGCAGTGCGCGCCGCTCGCGGAGGTACAGGACCACCTGATGGCGTCCGCGTCCCCGGCCTGGGTGCGCAAGCACCGCATCGCCGAGGACCTCTTCGCCTACCTCGTGGTGGAGCGTGAGCTGCTGCCCGAGGAGTGGGTGAAGGAGCTCGCGGTGTGGGCGGAGAACCGGGGCTGGACGGTGTCGCTCCAGGGGCGCAAGATCTACGCCGTCCCCAAGCCGCTCACCAAGAGCGCCGCCATGAACGAGCTCGCCCGGCGCACCGGAGCGGACCTGACGCTGGCGGCCGGTGACTCCCTGCTGGACGCCGACCTGCTGCTGGCCGCCGACAGGGGCTGGCGACCGGGCCACGGCGAGCTGGCGGACGACGGCTTCACCGCTCCGGGGATCAGTGCGCTGCCGGAGCGGGGGGTGTTGGCGGGGGAGCGGATTCTGCGGGAGTTCCTGAAGGCCGTAGCGCCAAAGAGCTAGGGGCGACCGGTGGCGCGGGCGGCTGCGGGGCGTGTGTGGCTGGTCGCGCAGTTCCCCGCGCCCCTGGGTTGGCTTAGCCGCAGCCGCGCCCAAGGGCTGCGGGGCTGTATCAATATGCGGCCCCGCCGCGTGGGCGCGACAAGCCCCCACGCACCCGCAGTCAACAACGCACCGGCCTACCTAGCCGCAACAGCCCCCACCACAACACCCACCGCCCCCGCCGCCGGCAGGCCTCGGCGCCGCGGGGGCGCCGGCCGTGCCGCCCACGGCAACCGTCGACAAAAGCTTCACCGTGTCGTCATGCCCCACAGGGCAGCTCGCCGGGTCGGACGACTCCGCCATCGGCCGGCTCAGTTCAAACGTGTCGCCGCAGCTGCGGCAGCGGTACTCGTAGCGAGGCATGCGCACAGGTTAGCCCGGTCAGTGCCCGCCGCCGCGCTCCTCACGGATCTGGGAGACGACCCCGGCCACCGTGTGCCGCACCGCCTCCGTCTCGGTCAGGAAGTGCCAGTAGTCGGGGTGGCGCCCCTCCAGCGTGCCGATCGCCCGCTCCAGTCGCCCGACGGAGTCGTCCAGCGGGCGTGCGTGCCGCGGGTCGGGCGTGTTGCGGCCCGCCATCGCCAGCCGCTGGGCGTCCCGGATCGCGAAACGGGTCCGGTCGATCTCCTGCTGCGGGTCCTTCTGCACGGCGTTCAGCTGCCGCAGCCGGTCACCGGCCGCCGACACCGACTCGTCCGTGCTGTTCAGCAGCGCCCGGACCGTCGACAGCAGCGCGGTGGCGTCCGGCCAGCGCTGCTCGTCGCGCGCGGCCCGGGCCTCCTTCAGCTTCAGCTCGGCCTGCCGGACGTTCTCCGCGGCACCGTCCGGGACGCCCTGCAGGTCCTGCCAGCAGGCCGCCGTGAACCGCCGCCGCAGCTCGCTCAGCACCGGCTCGACCTGCCCGGCACGGGTGGTGAGCGCCTGTGCGCGCGTCCGCAGCGAGACCAGCCGGTGGTCGATCTCGGCCGCCCGCTCCGGCAGCCGCTCGGCCTCCACGCGGACCGCTTCCGCCTCCCGCGCGACCCGCTCGGCACGCTCCAGCGTCTGCGGGACGCCATGCTGCCCGGCGCCCTGGTTGAGCCTGGTCAGCTCGGGCCCGAGGGCCGCCAGCCGCGCCGCGAGGTCGTCGGCCTTCAGCCCCGATTCCCGTACGGCGTCCAAGGCGTTCGAGGCGGCGAGCAGCCCTTGGCGGGCGCGCTCCACGGCCGGGGCGAGACGGGCCAGCTGGGTCTCCGCCTTGCCGAGCAGCGGTCCGAGCCCGTCGGCGAACCGGTCCAGTTCGCGCTTCACGTTGTCGAGGCCGTCCTTGGCCCTCGCCAGTTCCGTACGGGCGTGGGAGGCGACCGAGGCCTCCAGGTCGTCACGGTCGAGGTCGTGGGCGTCGACGGCCTGGATGTACTGGCCGCTGGCCTCGTCGATACGCCGTCCGAGCGCCTCGAAGTCGGTGATCGCCCGGCGGGCGGCGGGGGAGTCGTCGACGGCCGCGATGGTCTCGATCGAGATCCGCAGATCTCGCTGGGCGGTGTCCAGCTCGTAGAACGCGGCCGCCGCCGCATCCTTCGCGGCCTGCGCCTCGGCCCGCTGACTCTCGGCCCGCCCCCCGAACCAGCGCCGGGTACCACCCCCGGCGAAGGCGGCGGGGAGCACGGCAGGCAGGGCCAGAGCGGCGACGAGGGGGACGGCGATCAGGGCGAGGGTGTCACGGAGAGCGTGGTGGCGGGGCCGGGACTGGGACTGGGACCGAGGCCGGGACTGGGGCCGAGGCCGCGACTGAGACCCAGGCCCGGGCTGGGGTCGGGCGGAGGAGCCC
>JABFVM010000485.1 GCA_013362785.1 Streptomyces sp.
CTGCGGAGCAGCGGGTTTCGGGCGGCGTACCCCCACCCGCCCGCAGTCGCGTACGGCGGCAAGGGGACGTGCCGGGGGGTGTCCGCCCGCAGTGGCCGGCGTCAAGAAACAGCACCTCCTGGCCTACTCCCGCCGCCGGTCCGAGGACGGACACCCCCCGGCGCGGCCCCGACCCACAACAAAACCAAGGGCGCTACACAAGCCCCCACCGCACAGCAACAGGCCGCCGCAGGCATCCCACCCGCCCACCCGCCGCAGGCCTACGCGCCCGCGAAGTGCTCCCCCACCAACGACCGCACAACGTCCAACTCCCCCGCGATCAACGCATCCAGCAGAGCCGTATGCTCCGCCGCGTCCGCGATGAGGTCGGCATGCTCACGGCCCGACGGACAGGCCGGGGTCACCAAGGGCCACTGGGCGCGACGGTGCAGGTCGTCGGCGATCTGGACGAGTTGTTCGTTGCCGCAGAGGGAGAGCACGGCGCGATGAAAGGTGCGGTCCGATTCCGCGTAGGTCGCCCGGCAACCGGTGGACGCCGCCCGCACCGTCGCCTCGGCCAACGGACGCAGCTCCGCCCACCGTTCACCGGGAACCGTACGCGCGAGCCGAAGCATCACCGGCACCTCGATCAGCGCCCGAACCTCGGCAAGCTCACCCAATTCCCGGGCACCGCGTTCCACCACCCGGAACCCCCGGTTGGGAACGACCTCCACGGCCCCCTCAAGCGCAAGCTGCTGCATGGCCTCACGCACGGGCGTGGCGGACACACCGAAACGCTCACCCAGCGCGGGAGCCGAGTACACCGCCCCAGGAGTCAGCTCCCCCGTGACGAGCGCGGTACGCAACGCGTCCAGGATCTGCCCCCGCACTGATGCCCGCTGAACAACAGGCCGCGGTCGAGGAATGGGCTGCTCGCTGTGGGTGTGCTCCCCACGAGCCACCGGTACGGCCCCCGGCACAGACCCCGGCACTGCCACCGGTACGGCCCCCGGCACTGCCACCGGTACCGGCGTAGACGCAGACGCAGCCGCAGACCCCGGCGTCACCGAAGCCGCCCGCGGCAGCCCCCGCCCTCGTTCCAGCCCCGCCGCCCCACCCTGCGACGGCACCCGCGGCATCCCCGAACCATCCGAAACCGATGGATTCCCCGTCCCGGCGGAGCCCTGCGCGCCCTGCTTCACGGGTCCTCCTCCGGACGTGTCAGTACTTGGGGTCATTACGGCGGGTTGTTACTCACCCGTCAAGCACCTTAGGCGCAGAACGCGACAGTTCAAACCGCACCGATCTTGGGTAAGGTAAGCCTAACCTTCAAAGTCGAGCGGATCGGCGGCCCACATGCCCGTGCCCCCCATAGCCCTCGCGGACGCGTACACCCGTCTCACCGAGGCCTTCCCGGGGCTCGACATCACTCAGCCGCCCGCCACGGAACAGCTCCCCCGACACGGCGGCTGGACCCCCTCCGCGGCGCTGGCCGAAGGCGGCCCCGGCCTGGACACCTTCCTGGCCTGGGACGACGCACAGGTACGGCGCGACTACGGACAGCCCGCCCGCCCCGACGTCGTCGCCAGCTTCGGCCTGCACCGCTACGCCTGGCCCGTCTGCCTGCTGATCACCGTGCCCTGGTTCCTGCTGCGCCGCGTCCCCCGCTTCCCCGTGACACATGTCTCGTACGACCGCACGGCCCCCGGCCTCTCCATCGGCCGCCTCGCCGCCCGCCCCGCCACCTTCGCCTGCCTCCCCGGCGACCCCGCGGCCACCCTGCCCGGCGCCAGGGTCGTACCCGACGAGGAGGCACTGCGCACCGAGGTGCGGGCAGCCGTCGCCGAGCACCTCGAACCCGTTCTCACCGGCTTCGGCCCCCGAATGCGACGCCGCGGACGCGCCCTGTGGGGCATGGCGACCGACGAGCTCGTGGAGGGCCTGTGGTACGTCGCCCACCTGTTCGGCGACGGCGAGCAGGACCGGGCCCGGCGCGAACTGGAGCTGCTGCTGCCGGGCGCGACGCGGCCGTACGTCGGCTCGGCCGCCTTCCGTGAACTCACGGGCCCGAACGGCGAGTCGCTGCCCACCCGGGACCGGGCGAGCTGCTGCATGTTCTACACACTGCGCCCCGAGGACACCTGCGCCACCTGCCCGCGCACCTGCGACGCGGACCGGGTCACCAAGCTTCTGGCCGCAGCGAGTTGACACCCCCTCAGGCATGGCCGTAACCCGTCGTGCCGTAAGATCACCCGCGAGCGCGACACCCGTTACGGTTACAGGCGTTTCACAAATTCCTCACCAGGCGCAGGAACTTTTCCTGGAACCACTCGTCCGGGTAGTCTTATTCGAACTCAACTCCCGTCCCTCAAGCGGCAGTTCGAGCAGATCGTCGCCCTGGGCATCCCCTTGCACTTCCTTGGCGGCCTCTTGCCCCGAAACCCCCTGAGGGCCGTTGGGATTGGGCCACTATGGCGGGCGTTACGCCCTATCCCAATGCAAGGGACCCCAGATGAGATTGACCGACATATCGCTGAACTGGCTGCTTCCGGGCGCCGTCCTGCTCCTGGGCCTGTCGGCGGCGATAGCGGTGCTCCGGCGCGGGAAGACCTCGGGGAAGAACGCGACCGACGACTCGTGGGAACGCAGCGAGGAGCGCCGTAGGCGCAAGGAGGCCATATACGGCACCGCCTCCTATGTGCTGCTGTTCTGCTGCGCGGCGGTGGCCGCCGCGCTCTCCTTCCACGGTCTGGTCGGCTTCGGCGAGCAGAACCTCGGCCTCCACAACGGCTGGCAGTACCTCGTGCCGTTCGGTCTGGACGGCGCGGCGATGTTCTGTTCCGTTCTCGCGGTGCGCGAGGCCAGCCACGGTGACGCGGCCCTCGGCTCCCGGATACTCGTGTGGACGTTCGCGGCCGCGGCGGCCTGGTTCAACTGGGTGCACGCCCCCAGGGGCCTCGGCCACGACGGCGCGCCGCACTTCTTCGCCGGCATGTCCCTGTCGGCGGCGGTGTTGTTCGACCGGGCCCTGAAGCAGACCCGCCGGGCCGCCCTGCGCGAGCAGGGCCTGGTGCCGAGACCTCTCCCGCAGATCCGGATCGTCCGCTGGCTGCGGGCGCCCCGCGAGACCTACAAGGCCTGGTCGCTGATGCTCCTGGAGGGCGTGCGCAGCCTGGACGAGGCGGTCGACGAGGTCCGCGAGGACAAGCGGCAGAAGGACGCGAGCCGCCTGCGTCGGCGCGAGCAGGAGCGCATGGAGCGTGCCCAGCTGAAGGCCATCAGCCGGGGCCACCGCGGCTTCGTCGGCCGTGGCAGCGGACGGCACGAGGCGCAGGCAGCACTGGAGCGTGCCTCGGCCCAAGTCTCCGCGGAGCCTGCCATATCCACCCCGGAGCAACTGCCCGTACGCTCGCGTCCCTCACTGCAGCCCGTACGCGCCGGCAATGACCCGGTGACCGTCGACCTCACCGCGGAGGACGACACAATGGCGCTGCCACGGCTCGACTCCCTGGAGCGCAAGCTCAAGGATCTTGAGCAGCAGTTCGGCTGAGAACTCCACTCGTCGACAGGACGGGGCGCGATCCGGAACTCGGGTCGCGCCCCTTGCCGTTGTCGCACGACAGCGCAACCCGCGTCATCTCATGCGGCCCCCGCGTCGAGTTCGAACCACACCGCCTTCCCCACGCCGTGCGCCCGCACACCCCAGGCGTCCGCGAGGGACTGGACCAGGACCAGGCCTCTGCCGTTCGTACCGTCGTCGGCGTTCGGTACGCGCAGTCTGGGCCGGCGGGCCACGAAGTCTCTCACCTCCACCCGCAGTCCGCGCGGTCCGACGGTGGCCGTCAGGACCGCCTCACGGTCGGTGTGGACGATCGCGTTGGTGACGAGTTCGCTGGTGAGCAGTTCGGCTATGTCCGATCGTCCCGGCTTCCCCCATTGCTGCAACCATTCACGCAGAGCCCTGCGTGCCTCGGGAACGGCCCGTAGGTCCGCCCGTCCAAGTCTGCGCCTGAGCTGAGGCGTCTGTGTGTGTTCCCCGGCGCTCGCGGCCCTGTCCTCCACCGTCTCCAGTGAGGAAGCCCCGTATGCGATGGGACCCCCTCCCCGTGCCTGCCTCTTCATGACCCCCGCCTGCGTGCCGATGGTCGGTTCCCCTCCTGGCTCGAACACGTTCACGGGAACCATTTCCCGGTCGGACCCCCGACAGTCATGTCGAATCGTCAACTACCAGGTGTTCGGCCACGGTTCGGCAGGCCGCGGCGGGTGGATGAAACCCGGAACGTCACCCACCGGCCGCCCGGGAGTCGCCCGGTGCGGCGAGGGAACCGTGTCGGTCACCGGCCATGAGTCCCGTCGCCGGGGTGCGGCCGGGTGCCGGCGAGGGGAGGCGGGGCGGTGCATGTGCTTCTGGAGGGGACGGCAGACCAGGGCGGTCCCGCACGGTTTCGTGCGGGACCGCCCTGCGGCGTCCGTACGGTGGAGGATCGGTCCGTCCGCCGAGGGCGACCTGCCGACACCGTCGTACGCGAAGAAGGGGTGTGGCGGTTGGGGCTCGGCGTCGCGGCGCGCTCGGAGCAGGATCGCTCAGTCGGCGAATCTGGCCGGAATTCGGTTGTTCGGCTGCCTTCTGCGCCCCTGGGTCCCGGATCCCTGGTCCCTGGTCCCTGGTCCCTGGTCCCCTGGTCCCTGGTCCCTGGTCCCTGGTCCCTGGTCCCTGGTCCCTGGCCGATGGTGCGGGGCCGCCCGCCCGACCCCCGTCCGGGAGGGCGGCCCCGCTGGGTGGTGGCCCGGCGGTGCGGCGGTCAGTAGAGCTTGTCGACCGCGGTGGTGGTCGTCTTCTTGAAGGCCTTCACCGGCGCGTCCGTGAAGTCGCCCATCTGCCCCCACTGCACGACGGTGACGGTGCCGCCGTCCCGGCCGACGGAGATGAGGTGGATGTCCATGGCGCCCCACGAGGCACGGGTGTGCACGCCGTGGACGCGGGCGCCCTCCTCGACCGGCAGGCTGCCGTAGCTCCGGTACTCGGCCTCGATCTCGGGGTCGGCGTCGCTGCGCTCGGCGCAGCGCCGGATCTCCTTGTTGAGGCGGTCGGCGAGGGCCTTGGCCTTGGCGTTGTCGCCGACGACGACATTGAGCTGCTCGGCACCGGTCTCCAGGTCGGTGCGGAAGGTGCGGTAGCGGGAGTCGTAGGCGAGCAGCGACTCGCCCAGGCAGCCCTGCATCTCCTCCGGAACGCCGTCGGTGACCTTGCCGGCGGTCCAGGCGGAGGTCGGGTGCGGCGGCAGCTGGGACGCCGACAGGAACTTCGGCGCGGGCGCCTTCGTCGCGGCGCCGGCCGGTGCGGCGGTGAGCGCGGCGCCTGCGGCGAGGCCGGCGACGGCGAGTGCGGCGAGCACGCCGGTTCGGGTGCGCTTGGGCATGGGTGTCCCCCGTGGATGAGATGAGTGCTTGGAACGATCAGAAGTGGGCCGTCACCAACGCCGGATGGTCCGTCCGGCCCCCAAGGCCCTGTCGGCCTCGTCGGTGCGACACCAAGAGCATCAGCCGTCACAGTCGGCGAATGCAACCGCTGTCGCCCGATCCACGACGGTGGAACCATCCCAGCCCTGCTGACGTGCAGGTATATGGAGTGCCTGGGATGCCGTCCCGGGACGGGGAGGACACGGGGGAACGGTGTCTGAAGTGCAGGACGACGTCCAGGAGTTCGCGGCGCTGCTCACACGGCTCAAGGAGCGCACCGACCGCAGCTACGGCCAGCTGGCCCGCCGCCTCAACATGAACACCTCCACGCTGCACCGCTATTGCGCCGGAGACGCGGTCCCCCTGGACTTCGCCCCCGTGGAACGCTTCGCCGCGCTGTGCCAGGCGACGCCGGAGGAGCGGCTGGAGCTGCACCGGCGGTGGATCCTGGCGGTGGCGGCACGACAGCGGACGCGCACGACGGCCGCCCCGGCGCCGGAGGGCGCCCCCTCCGCCCACTCCGCCCCGTCCGACAGCGCCGTATCCGCCACGGAGGGCGCCCCCTCGGAGACGCCCGCGGAACCCGCGCCGGGTGAGCCTCCCCGCCGCCCCTGGTACCGCCGCCGGAGCCTGCTGGTCCCCGCGGCCGTGGCGACGGCGCTCCTCGCCACGCTCGGCAGCCTCTCCGCCCTGCCGGACGACGACCGGTCCCGGGCGAGCGACTCCGTCCAGGGCGCCGATCCGACCCGTACGTCGGCCATGGGCACTCCCCGCCCGAAGTCGGCAAGATCCCCGAGCCCGTCCCCCACCACCGCCTCCCCCTCGGCGGGCGCGTCGAAGAAGTCCTCCGCCAAGCCCACGGAATCCGCGGGCCGGCCCTCCGAGAAGTCCGACGAACCCGGCCGACAGCGGCCCCCGACCGGCCTCCCCCTCACCTGGAGCGCCGACTCCCATGTCTGGCAGGCCGGTTGCGGCCACGACTACGTCATCACCAGGCCCCCGCAGCAAGTGCCCCCGCCCCCGGCCGCGCAGGACGCCGCGACCTGGGCGGCGACGCAGGGCGCGGTGCACGGGCGGCAGACGATGGTGGAGATCACGGTGCAGGGGCGGACGTCCACAGCCGTCGTCCTGGACGCGTTACGGGTACGCGTCGTCGGCCGTTCGGCACCCGTCGAGGGCACCTCGTACGCCATGGACAACGGCTGCGGCGGAGCGCTGACACCCCGCTCCTTCGACGTCGACCTGGACAAGGACCGGCCCATCGCCCGCCCGGTCGCCGGCAACGACACGGGCACTCCGATCCCGGCCATGAAGCTGCCGTACCGGGTGTCCGCCGAGGATCCGGAGGTGCTGCTCGTCGACGCGCAGACGGTGGGCTGCGACTGCAGCTGGTACCTCGAACTGGACTGGTCCTCCCAGGGCCGCACGGGCTCGGTCCGCATCGACGACCACGGCCGCCCGTTCCGCACGACGAGCATCAAGGGACTGCCCCGCTACTCGTACGACACCTCGGCCCGCGAGTGGGTGCCGTACAGCTGAGCCGTGCTGCCGGAGACAGGCCGCCCTATGCCTCCCACACGGCGGCGGCCGTACGGTCGTCGGAGTAGCCCTTGACGCGGACCTGGGTGTCGGCGAGGAACGCGGCGAGGCCGGGTGGGGTGGGGCCGGACCAGCGGCCGGTGAGGTACTCGGACAGTTCGGGTTCGCCGCGCAGTGGTTCGGCGAGGCCGCCGGTGCACATCAGGAGGGCGTCTCCGGGGCGGGCGACCGAGGCGCGGAAGCGGAAGGGTTCGCGGGGCGGCTCGGGGGCCGGTTCGTAGGGGCTCGGCGGTGTGGTGATGCCGAGGTCCATGGTGAGGCGGTCGCCGTCCGCTGTCTCGGCCGGCAGGGAGCCGAAGCCGACGACGGGTTCGCCGGTGACGTCACCGGCGTGCGGCTCGATGTCCTGCCACTCGCCGTCGCGCAGCCGGAACAGCCCGCCGGCGCCCACGCCGAAGAAGACGCGGGTACGGCACTCGGGGTCGGCGGGGAGCAGCAGACAGCGCAGCGTCGCCGCGTACTCCTCCGGCTCGATGCCCTGTTCGGCGGCGCTGGCGCGGAGTTTGCCGAGGCTGCGGTCGGTGAGGCGGTGCAGGCCGGACTTCAGGTCGCCGCGG
>JABFVM010000462.1 GCA_013362785.1 Streptomyces sp.
GAGGACGGCCAGAAGGGCTGACCGCCCTCCGACCGTCCTCCGAAACCGGGTGACAGAGCCGACTCACCGAGCCGAGTCACCGAGCCGAGTCACCGAGCCGGTTCAGACCTCGGCACGTTCCCTGTGTCCGGACATCAGCACCACGTACAGCAGCAGCGAGGTGCCCACGCCCACGGCCCAGCCGTAGTCGGCGAGCGGCTTGAGGAACGGGATCAGTCCGTCGGCCGGGAACGGCCCCGTCTTGGTGCCATCGGCGCCGACACCCGAGTACGAGCCGCCGACCGCGAGGACACCGCCGACGACGAAGGCGACGATCGCGCGCCAGTTCCAGCCGGACGAGTACCAGTAGCGGCCGCCGGGCGTGTACAGGTCCGCGAGGTGCAGGACCGTACGCCGCACGATCCAGTAGTCGGCGATCAGGATGCCCGCGACCGTGCCGAGCAGGCCGCCGACGACGCCGAGCCAGGTGAAGATGTAGAACTCGGGGGTGGAGATCAGCTTCCACGGGAAGATCAGGATGCCGACGACACCGGTGATGAGCGCGCCGGTGCGGAAGTTGATGAGCTTCGGGGCCAGGTTCGCCAGGTCGTACGCCGGGGAGACGACGTTCGCCGCGATGTTCACGGAGACCGTCGCGACGAGCACGATGACGAGGGCGAAGAGCAGGCCGAAGGCGTTGTCCGTCTTGGCGGCCAGGGCGACCGGGTCCCAGATCGCCTCGCCGTAGACGGCCTCGGAGCCGGAGGTGACCAGCACGGCGAGGACCGCGAAGAGCGTCATCGTCGTGGGCAGCCCCAGGGACTGCCCCCAGGTCTGGGCCTTCTGGCTGGCGCCGAAGCGTGTGAAGTCAGGGATATTGAGGGACAAAGTGGCCCAGAACCCAATCATTCCCATCAGGGACGGGAAGAAGACCGGCCAGAAGTCCGCGCCCCAGCCCAGCTTCGACGGCTGGTCGAGCAGCGCGCCGAAGCCGTCCGCCTTGACTGCGATCCAGATCAGCAGGACGAGCGCACCGACGATCACGAACGGCGCGGCCCAGTTCTCGAAGTGCCGCAGGAAGTCCATGCCGCGGTAGATGATGGCGATCTGCAGCGCCCAGAAGAGGAGGAAACAGAGCCACAGGGGCCAGGGATTGCCCGCGATCTTGCTCGCGTTCTCCCAGTGGCCACCGGTGAGCTTGGAGCCGAGGGCGAAGATGCCGCTGCCGCCGATCCAGGTCTGGATACCGAACCAGCCGCAGGCCACGGCCGCCCGGATCATCGCCGGGATGTTGGCGCCGCGCAGCCCGAAGGAGGCCCGCGCCAGCACCGGGAAGGGTATGCCGTACTTGGGTCCGGCGTGCCCGGTGGCCAGCATCGGCAGCAGCACGATGACGTTGGCCAGCGCGATGGTGAAGACGGCCTGCTTCCAGTCCATGCCGAGCGCGACCAGGCCGGAGGCCAGGGTCCAGCTGGGGATGCAGTGGGCCATGGAGATCCACAGGGCCGCGAAGTTGTACGTCGTCCACTTGCGCTCGGCGACCGGGACGGGACGCAGGTCCTCGTTGGCGAAGGCACTGTGGGCGGGAAACGCCTCAGGGGCGAGTTCGATCCGGCCGTCGGCACCGGCGTACTGCGATATCGGCGACCCCGTGGGGACTGTTTCGGTCATGAGCAGGCCAATCGATCAGGGACTGGACGGGAAAGGCCGTGCGGGGGCCTTGGGCGGGGCCGGGATGAGGCGGGCAGGCCACATCCCGGCCCCGCCACCCCTCTCCGGGACGGGACGGCGGGGAGGCCGGGATCACGGGGAGGGAGACAAGGTGGGGGGGGGTGGGGTCGTCGGGAGGCGTGGGCGGGTGAACTCGGGGTCGGGGGTCAGGAGTTGAGCGCGGGGATGACCGTCGTGCCGTAGGCGTCGATGACGGCCTCCTGTGCGTCGTGCATGTCGTAGACGGCGAACTGGTCGACGCCCAGCTCACGCAGCGCGTGCAGTTTCTCGATGTGCTTCTCGACCGGGCCGATGAGGCAGAACCGGTCGACGATCTCGTCGGGCACGAACGCTGTGTCGGGGTTGTCCGCGCGTCCGTGGTGGGAGTAGTCGTACCCCTCCCGGGCCTTGATGTAGTCGGTGAGTTCGTCGGGTACGGCGGCGGAGTGCTGGCCGTACTTGGACACCAGGTCGGCGACATGGTTGCCGACCATCCCGCCGAACCAGCGGCACTGCTCGCGCGCGTGGGCGAGCTTCTCGGGCGAGTCGTCCTCGGTGACGTACGCGGGCGCGGCGACGCAGATCTTCACCTCGGACGGGTCACGGCCGGCGGCGACCGCGGCGTCCTTCACGGCCTTCACCATGTACTCGGTCAGATACAGGTCGGCGAGCTGCAGGATGAACCCGTCGGCCTCCTCGCCGGTCATCTTCAGGGCCTTAGGGCCGTACGCCGCCATCCACACGGGGAGTTCGGCGCCCTCCTTGATCCACGGGAAGCTGACGACCGTGCCGCCGCCGAGGTCGGCCTCCCGGCCGCTGCCGAGGGCCCGGATGACCTTCATGGCCTCGCTGATCCGGGCCAGGGTGTTGGGCTTGCGGCCGGCGACGCGCATGGCCGAGTCGCCGCGTCCGATGCCGCACACCGTGCGGTTGCCGAACATGTCGTTGAGGGTGGCGAACGTGGAGGCGGTGACCTCCCAGGTGCGGGTGCCCGGGTTGGTCACCATCGTGCCGACCTTCAGCTTCTGCGTGTTGGCCAGGATCTGGCTGTAGATCACGAACGGCTCCTGCCACAGCACGGCGGAGTCGAAGGTCCAGCCGTAGGTGAAGCCGCTGCGCTCGGCACGCTTCATGAGGCTCACGACCCGCGAGGCCGGCGGGTCGGTCTGCAGGACGAGTCCGAAGTCCATGTACTCCGCTCCTAGTTGAGGTACTGACAGGTGGAGCGGGGCGTGTAGACGCCGTGCCCGGCGTGGCCGGTGTACTCCCGCTCGGTGATGACGAGTTCGCCGCGCGAGAGGACCGTCTCGACCCGGCCGGTCGTCCGCTTGCCCTCGTACGCCGAGTAGTCGACGTTCATGTGGTGCGTCTCGGCGGACATGACCTGCTCGGCCCCCGGGTCGTAGATCACGACGTCGGCGTCGGCGCCCGGCGCGATCGTGCCCTTCTTCGGGTACATGCCGAACATCCGGGCCGGGGTGGCGCAGGCGATCTCGATCCAGCGGCGCCGCGAGATGTGGCCGTCGACGACGGCCTGGTGGAGCAGGTCCATCCGGTTCTCCACGCCCGGCAGACCGTTGGGGATCTTGGAGAAGTCGCCGCGGCCGAGCTCCTTCTGGCCCACGAAGCAGAACGGGCAGTGGTCGGTGGAGACGACCTGGAGGTCGTTGGTCCGCAGCCCCTTCCACAGGTGGGCCTGGTGCTCACGCGGCCTCAGGGGCGTGCTGCACACGTACTTCGCGCCCTCGAAGTCGGGCTCGGCGAGGTTGTCGGTGGACAGGAACAGATACTGCGGGCAGGTCTCGCCGAAGACGTTCAGCCCCTCGTCACGCGCGCGTGCCAGCTCGGCGACCGCCTCCATCGCCGAGACGTGCACGACGTACAGCGGGGCGCCCGCGACCTGGGCCAGCCGGATGGCCCGGTGGGTGGCCTCGGCTTCGAGCAGCGCCTTGCGGACCTCGCCGTGATAGCGGGGGTCGGTCTCGCCGCGGGCCAGCGCCTGCTCGACCAGCACGTCGATGGCGATGCCGTTCTCGGCGTGCATCATGATCAGGCCGCCGTTCTCGGCGGAGCGCTGCATGGCGCGCAGGATCTGGCCGTCGTCGGAGTAGAAGACGCCGGGGTAGGCCATGAACTGCTTGAAGCTGGTCACCCCTTCCTCGACCAGCAGATCCATCTCTTTCAACGTCTCCTGGTTCACATCGGAGACGATCATGTGGAAGCCGTAGTCGATCGCGCAGTTGCCCTCGGCCTTGGCATGCCAGGCGTCGAGCCCCTCGCGCAACGAGTGGCCCACGCTCTGCACGGCGAAGTCGACGATCGTGGTCGTTCCTCCCCAGGCGGCGGCCCGGGTGCCGGTCTCGAAGGTGTCGGAGGCGAAGGTGCCGCCGAACGGCAGCTCCATGTGGGTGTGGGCGTCGACGCCACCGGGGATCACGTACTTCCCGGTGGCGTCGATGACCAGTTCGGCACTGAAGGCCTCGGCCGCGGACGTGCCGGAGGCGGCGAGGGCGGCGATGCGGCCGTCCTCGATCAGCACGTCGGCGTGGATCTCGTCGGACGCGGTGATGACGAGACCACCGCGGATGACGGTACGGCTGCTCATGGTCCCTCTCCTGCCAGAGTGAACGGTTCGGTCAGGGTGCGGTCAGCGGGGAGTACGCGTCGGGACGGCGGTCGCGGTAGAACTGCCAGCGGTCGCGGATCTCGCGCAGCTTGGCCATGTCCAGGTCGCGGACGACCAGTTCGGTCTCCTTGTCGCTCGCCACCTCGCCCACGAACTGGGCCTCCGGGTCCACGAAGTACGACGTGCCGTAGAAGTCGTTGTCGCCCAGCTCCTCGACACCGACCCGGTTGATCGCGCCGACGAAGTACTCGTTGGCCACGGCGGAGGCCGGCTGCTCCAACTGCCAGAGATAGGAGGACAGTCCGCGCGAGGTGGCCGACGGGTTGAACACGATCTCGGCGCCCGCGAGGCCCAGCGCCCGCCAGCCCTCCGGGAAATGGCGGTCGTAGCAGATGTACACGCCGATCTTCCCGACGGCCGTCTCGAAGACGGGCCAGCCCGCGTTCCCCGGGCGGAAGTAGAACTTCTCCCAGAAGCCGGGCACTTGAGGGATGTGGTGCTTGCGGTACTTGCCGAGGTACGAGCCGTCCGCGTCGATCACCGCGGCCGTGTTGTAGAGGACGCCGGGCTGCTCCTCCTCGTACATCGGCAGGACCAGGACCAGGCCCAGCTCCTTGGCCAGCGCCTGGAAGCGCCGGATGATCGGGCCCTCGGGGATCTGCTCGGCGTACTCGTAGAACGCCTTGTCCTGCACCTGGCAGAAGTACGGCCCGTAGAACAGCTCCTGGAAGCACATCACCTGCGCGCCCTGTGCGGCCGCGTCGCGCGCCGCCTGCTCGTGCACCTGGATCATCGACTCCTTGTCGCCTGTCCAGGCGGTCTGGAAGATCGCGGCACGGATCACTCTGCTCATCGGGACCTCCGGTCGCTCGGTGTGCAGCGAGAGTAGGAAGTCCTGGGAGCCGGTTTGAGTTGCACGGTGTCACGTCTGCGGGCGCGCGGCGTGTCACGGTGTCACCCTGTCGTGGGCCCATGTTTCACCGCCGTTTTCCCAGGTCGCCGCATGTTTCACCCCTGTTGCGCGTCATGCGCGAGGAGCGCGATGTGTACGGAGGCAGCCTGCTCGAAGTCATCGAGGTCGACGCCGAGGCGCGCCTGTATCGCCTCCAGTCGGCGGTAGAGCGCGGGCCGTGAGACATGGTGGAGCTGGGCGGTACGGGACTTGTTGCGGCCGGTGGCGAGGTACGTCCGCAGGACGGCGAGCAGGGCGCCCGTCTCGTCGTCCGGGCCGCACAGCAGTCCGTCCAGCTCCCGCTCCGCGAACGACTGGACCTGCGGGTCGTCCCGCAGCAGCCGGACCAGGCCGCGCAGATGGACGTCCCTGAGGCGGACGACGGCCGGGAGGTCGAGGACGGCCGAGGAGTCGGCGACGGCGTCGGCGACATGCTGGGCCTCGCGCACTCCGGCGGGTACGTCGTCCCAGGCGGTCCGCGCGTCGGCGGCGGCCACGACGGTCAGGGCGGCGCCCGACTCGGAGCGCACCCGGGCCGCGAAGTTCTCCGTGAGCACGACGGCGTCCTGGTCCCGGGCGAGGCTCAGCAGGACCGCGGTGGCCCCCTCGGCGAGCTCGGCGACGATCCCGGGCAGCCCCAGCATCCGCAGCACACGCTCCAGTTGGCCGGGGTCGACGTCCCGCACGACCAGCGGCACGAAGGCACGCCGGTTGACCGGCAGCCCGGCGGCACGCGCGCGTGGCAGCAGCTGCCGTGCCGGTACGACGCCGCTGACGAGGTCGGTCAGCAGGCTCTGCGCGGACTGCTCCTCCCAGGTGTGCGCGGAGTTCCCGCCGAGCATGCGGTGCAGGACGAGGGCCTCGGCGGCCCGGTCGGCGAGCAGCCGCCCGGTGGCGGTGTCGCCCCGGTATCCGCACAGCACGATCCGGCCCCACCGCTCCCCGCGCCCGCCGAGTTCGGCGCGGATCCAGCCGTCGCCCTCGCTGCCGCCGGCCTGGCGGGAGATGCGTTCCCAGTCGCGCAGTACATCGTCCACGGCCGGCCGCTCCCCCGCCGTGGCGAGGACACGGTGGGCGAGGTTGGTGACGACGACGGGGCAGGCGCTGTGCGAGGCGACCTCGTCGAGCAGCCGTTGCAGCGGGGCGCCGGCGGTGATGAGTCCGGTGAGCGCGGTCCGTACGGACTCCGAGAAGCTGACGGCGGCGAACTTCCGTCGCACCAGCCGGGACTGCACCTCCTCGGTCAGTTCGGCGAAGGGGAAGGGGCGGTGCAGGACGACCATGGGCAGCCCGCACCGTTCCGCCGCCCGGCGCATCACGTCCGGCGGGGCGGGGAAGGCGCGGCCGAGGCCCAGGACGACGGCGGCGGCCTCGGCCCGGTGCAGGGAGCGGATGTACTCAGCCTGTTTGTCCTCGTCCCCGGCGAGCAGCACCCCGGTGGTGAGCACCATCTCGCCGCCGGTGAGCATCACGCCGACGTCCGGTGCCTCGGCGACATGCACCCAGCGCACCGGCCGGTCGAGCTGACCGGCGCCGGCCACCACCTCGGGCTCCCCGGCGAGCACCCGCTCCAGGGTGAGGACCTGTCGGACCGACAGGGCGGGCTCCAGGGTTTCCGCGGGCTCCGAGATGGTGGTCATGGCGGTGTTTCCCTTGCTTCAGGCCTTGCTTCAGGCCTTGCTTCAGGCCTTGCTCAGGCCTTGCTCATTCGGGTGCTGCTAGATGCTCCGCAGAGCGTTCTCCAGGATCGCGGCGCCCTCTTCGGCCTCCGCGACGGTCAGGGACAGCGGCGGGGCGATCCGCAGGGAGCTCGTGTTGTGGCCGCCGCCCTTGCCGATGAGGAGACCGCCCGCGCGGGCCGCTTCCAGTACGGCGGACGCGGCGGCCGGGTCGGCGTCGTCGGTGCCGGGCCTGGTGATCTCGACGCCCAGCATCAGGCCCCGGCCGCGCACCTCCCGTACGTGCGGCACCTGCGCCGCGACGGCCCGCAGCCGCTCCACGAGCAGCCCGCCGACCCGCCGTGCGTTGCCCTGGAGGTCGTGTTCCAGCAGGTAGGAGAGGTTGGCGAGGCCGGCCGCCATGGTGATCTGGGTGCCGCCGAAGGTGGAGATGCTGTTGGAGTCCAGGCAGTTCATGATCTCGGCGCGGGCGACGACACCGCCGATGGAGCTGCCGTTGCCGATGCCCTTGGCGAAGGTCAGCATGTCCGGCGGACCGGACTGTCCGTGCGCCTGCCAGCCCCAGAAGTGGTCGCCGGTGCGGCCCCAGCCGGTCTGCACCTCGTCGGCGATCCACAGGATGCCGCGCTCGG
>JABFVM010000189.1 GCA_013362785.1 Streptomyces sp.
GGCGCCCCGGCTCGCCGCGTACGCCCCCCAGTCGTCGGCGTGGATCACGATCGGCCGGTCCAGGTTGGCGTAGTCGAACATCAGGGCGGAGTAGTCGGTGACCAGGACGTCGGCGGCCAGCATCACCTCCTCGACGTGCGGCTCGTCCGTCGCGTCGATCAGCACGCCCCGCCGGTGCAGATCGGCCAGGCCCATCCCGCGGGCCGTGCCCTTCGCCAGCGACGGGTGCAGCCGTACGACGAGGGTGTGGCCGGTGCCCAGGTCCGCGGCGAACCGGGCGAGGTCGATCCGGTCGACATGGCCGCCCCGGCGGTAGTCACGACGGGTCGGCGCGTACAGCACCACGGTGTGCCCGGCGGGGACGCCGAGCCGCGCACGGGCCGCCGCACCGGCCTCGGGACCGGCGTCGACCAGCACGTCGTTGCGCGGGCTGCCGGTTCTGAGCGAGGTGAAGTGGCACGGGTACGCCCGCTCCCACACCAGCTCCGAGTGCCGGTTGGCCACCAGGCTGTAGTCCCAGCGGTCGGCCCGCCACAGCATCTTCGGCACGTCGAAGCCGTGCCGCGCACCGGGCTTGGTCAGCAGGTCGGCCGCCATGTACTTCAGCGGGGTGCCCTGGTGGGTCTGGAGATGCACGCTGCCGGGGCGCTTGGCCAGCGTGCCCGGCCAGTTGACGTTGTTCACCCAGTACGTGGCCCGCGCCATGACCTCGTGATAGCGCCGCGAGCCGGGCGTCACGAAGTCGGTGCCGGGCGGCAGCGCGTCCACCGCGTCCTCCTGGACCACCCACACGCCCTTGATGTGCGGGGCGATCTCCCGCGCCTTGGCATGGATCGCCGCCGGATCGCCCAGCACCCCGCGATGCGAGAACGCCGAGTAGACGGCCAGCTGCGGATCGAGCGGCAGCCTGGACTGGGCCCCGTACCAAGCCCGTTGGGCCCGCTGCGACACCGCCCGCGCCACCCGCCGCTGGCCGGCCGCCGCCACCCCGCGCACATCACGCAGACCGCGTGCCACGGCGTACGACGCGTAGGGCGCCGTCGCCAGCAGCCGCATCTCCGTGCCGCGCCAGCCGTCCGGGAGGGTGAAGCCCTCGGGGAGGTGGCGGGCGTGGAAGGCGCGGATCTCGCGGTAGAAGTCCGGCCGGTCCGCGGGCGTCACCCGGTCCTCGCGGGCCAGCACGAACAGCATGTGGTCCAGGGCCCGCTCGAACAGCAGCGGGCGCGCCCACGCCAGGTCCGGGCGCCCTTCGAGGAACGCGAACAGGCCCTCGTACTGAGGAAAGATGTCGAAGTGCCGCCGCCCCGGCGTCTTGGTGATCGCGCCCTGCCGCCGCTGCCGGTACTCGACCCCGATCCGTTCCAGACAGGCGATGCGGTCGGCCAGCACCATCGAGCGGTAGGTGACGGGCGCGTCCTCGTACAGGCCCGGCGCGTAACGCAGCTCGTGCTTGAGGAAGAAGTCGCGCCGGTACGCCTTGTTCCAGGCGACCAGGAACAGATGCAGGTACTCCGGGTTCTCACGGATGCCGAAGGTGTCCGTCCCGGCCGCGGCCAGCAGGTCCGCCGCCGTACTGCGGCCGCCGCGGCCCCACCAGTGGGTGCGTACATGGTCGAAGACCAGGATGTCCGGATCGCCGGCCGACTCCAGCCGGGCCGCCACCGCGGCCAGCAGGCCCGGCGTGTAGGAGTCGTCGCTGTCCAGGAACAGGACGTAGTCGCCGCTCGCCTCCTCCAGACCGGCGTTGCGGGCCCGGCCGAGGCCGACGTTCTCCGGCAGGTGCAGCACGCGCACGCGTACGTCGCGCTCGGCGTAGCCGTCCAGGATGGCGGGGCAGCCGTCGGGGGAGCGGTCGTCGACGGCGATCACCTCGAAGTCCGTGTACGACTGCCCGAGCACCGAGTCCAGGCACTCCCGCAGGAAGCCCTGCACCTTGAAGACGGGGACGATGATGCTGAAGCGGGGCACGTCAGCTCCTCACGAGGGTCGTCGCGGCGGGGGCGGGGATGCGCTCGGCGAGCGGGATCACCGGCGGGATCGCCTCGGGCGGCTCGCCCAGCAGCACCCGGCGTACGACCCGCTCGGCGGCCTGCCCGTCATCGAACTGGCAGAAGCGCTCCCGGAACGCGGCCCGCAGCGCCTTGGCCTCCGCGTCCGTCCACGAGCCGTCCCGGAAGACGGCCGCCAGCTCCGCCGGGGTGCGCGCCACCCGGCCCGGCGGCGCCTCCAGCACGTCGAAGTAGACGCCCCGCAGCTCCCGGTAGACCTCCCAGTCGTCGGCGTACACCACGATCGGCCGGTCCAGATTGGCGTAGTCGAACATGATCGACGAGTAGTCGGTGATCAGCGCGTCGGCGGCCAGGCACACGTCCTCCGAGGAGCGGTGCCCCGTGACGTCGATGATCCGGCCGGTGCCGCGCGCCCTGCCCCGGTCGTAGAAGTAGTGGGCGCGCAGCAGCACCACGTACTCGTCGCCGATCTCCTCGCACAGCGCGTCCAGGTCGAGGCTCGTCTCGAAGCCGGTGGCGTAGTCGCGGTGCGTGGGCGCGTAGAGCAGGGCCTTCTTGCCCTCGGGGACACCGAGTTCGCGGCGGACGCGGGCGACGTCGTCGGCGGTCGCCGTGTAGTAGACGTCGTTGCGCGGATAGCCGTACTCCAGGGGCTCGTGCGCCGACGGATACGCGCTCTCCCACATCTCGGTGGAGTGCCGGTTGGAGGTGACGTTGTAGTCCCAGCGGTCGACCCGGGCCAGCAGCTTGGCGATGCTGCCGGTCGCCGCCGCCACCACGGGATACGTCGCCTGGTCGGCGCCCATCTTCTTCAGCGGGGTGCCGTGCTGCGTCGACAGGTGCACACTGCCCCTGCGCTTGACGACCGCGTCCGCGAAGTTGGCGTTGTTCACCAGGTACTTGGCCCGGGCCAGCACGTCCCAGTACTTGCGGCTGCCGATCACCGCGTACTCCACGTCCTTCGGCACCGTGTGCGTCTGGTCCGCCTCGACCAGGAACACCGAACGCAGATGCGGGGCGAGTTCGCGCGCCTTGGCGTGGATCGCGGCCGGGTTGCAGAGGTAGCCGCGGCCCCAGTACGCGCAGTACACGACGAGGTTCCGGTCCAGCGGGCGGCGCAGCTGACGCCGGTAGCGCAGCCGGGTGCGCAGCCCGTGCGGACGCGGCGCGCCCGCAGCCGCCCTCGCCAGCGCCTGGTTGACCCCGCGCAACGCCCGGAACGCCGCGTACGCCCCCCTCGCCAGCAGCCGGTGCTGCACCCCGACACTCCCGCCCGGCATCCGGAACCCGGCGGGCCGGTGCCGCCGGTAGAGCCTGCCCGCCCGGCGGAAGAAGGCCCGCCGCCCGCGCGGCAGCCGACGCGGATGCGCGGCCGTCTTCAGTACGGTGCCGAAGAGCTGCTCGAACAGCGCCGCGAACCGCTCCCCGGACGGCCCCTGCCCGGCCGCCCGCGTCAGCACCAGCTCCACCTGGTCCAGCAGCTCGAAGTGATGCTCCCCGGGCAGCCCCAGCCGACTGCCCTGCCGCCGCACCAGATGCCGTACGACGACCTGCCGCAGCACCGCCATGCGCTCGGCGCCCGCCACGACCAGGCCGCCGAAGCCGACGTCGGTGAAGTGGCCGTCGGGGAAGGCGAGATGCCGTTCGGCGAGGAAGGCGCGGCGGTAGGCGGCACTCCAGGCCGGAAGCTGCACCCCCGTCAGCTGCGGCGCCCGCTCGGGCGAGAAGGCCCCGTCCGGCGCCCCCGCCAGCACGGGCGCGGCCGGGTTGGTGGGCTCGCCGACCCACCACGGGGTCCGCTCGTGCTCGAAGTGCAGGACGTCCACGTCGCCGGTCTCCTCCAGCCGGGCGTCCAGCGCCGCCAGCGCGCCCGGCACCAGCACGTCGTCCCCGTCCAGGAACAGCAGCCACGCCCCGGTCGCCGCCCGCATCCCGGCATTGCGCGCCCCGGCCGGCCCGGCCCCCGGCGGCGAATACACGGGCGCCACCCGGCAGTCCCGCTCGGCATACCCGGCGACGACACCGGCCGCCACCGAGTCGGGGCCGTCGCAGACCGGGATCAGCTCGAAGTCACCGAAGGACTGCCCGAGGACGGAATCCAGCGCCAGGGACAGCCGCCCGGCGACCCCATGGGACGGAACGATGATGCTGAAGCGGGGCATACTGCCCTTTCTGTCGGTGGGGCAGCGCCCCAAAGGGGCGCGGGGAACTGCGCGACCAGCCACGATGGCGCCGCAGACGAACTACGGGACGGGATGACGCCCATCGAGCGGCACAACGGACGGCACGCCGCTCTCACCCAGCACCACATGCCGTACCACCCGCTCGGCGGCGCGCCCGTCGTCGTACGGACAGAACCGCTCACGGAACGCCGACCGCAGCTGCGCGGAGCGCGACCCGCGCCAGTGGCCGGTGGCGAAGATGTCGATCAGCTCGTCCTCGCTGCGCGACACCGCGCCCGGCGGGAAGGCCCGCAGATCGAAGTAGGTGCCGCGGGCCGCCTCGAACGCCTCCCGGTCGTCGGCGTGGATGACGATCGGCCGGTCCAGGTTGGCGTAGTCGAACATGATCGACGAGTAGTCGGTGACCAGCGCATCCGAGGCGAGGCACAGCGACTCGACACTCGGATGGTCGGTGACGTCGATGACCCGGCCGGGCTGCGGGGCGTCGACCAGGGGGCCGCCGTGGCGGTGGTGGGCGCGGGCCAGGACGACATGGCGCGGACCCAGGCGGCGGGCGACGCGGTGCAGGTCGAGAGTGGTGCGCTGGGTGCGGCGGTAGTCGCGGTGGGTGGGGGCGTAGAGAATCACGACCGAGCCCTCGGGGATGCCGAGCGACTCACGGATCCGGGCCACGTCCGCCGAGGTCGCCCGCTGGAAGCGGTCGTTGCGCGGGCTGCCGTACTCCAGGGTGGTGTAGCGGCCGGGACACACCCGCTCCCAGGTCAGCGTGGAGTGGCGGTTCGCGGACAGGACGTAGTCCCACTTGTCGACGTTGGCCAGCAGCTCGTCGAAGTCCGTGTCGCCGCCGGCCGCCGGGCGTTCACGCAGGTCCAGGCCCATGTGCTTGAGCGGGGTGCCGCGCCGGGTCTGCACCATGACCTGGCCGGGGCGCTTGACAAGACGGCGGTCGAAGTCGGCGTTGTGCACGAGGTACTTGGAGCGGGCCAAGGCCGTCCAGTAGGCGGCCGTGCCGGGGCGCACGCGGCGGGTCCCGGTGGGGACGGCCGCATGCTGCCCGGCGTCGGCGACCCACGCCGTACGGACGCCGGGGGCGTGTGTGCGGAACGCCTGCTCCAGGGCGCCGGGGTGGCAGCCGTGGCCGCGGACCCCGTCGGCCGCGAAGACGGCACGGTCGCCGCGCACCGGGAGGCAGCGCTGGACGCGGTAGTGCAGGCGCAGCACGCCGGAACGCAGGCCCTTCAGCAGCCGGCTGGTGAGCTTGGCGGTACGGCGGGCCAGGACCGCCGTCCGTTGCAGGGCCCGGTAGGTGCGGTGCAGGCCCAGCCGGACGAGGGCGTAGTGGAGGCGGGTGCGGGCCGGGACGGGGGCGCCGGGGGCGTGGTAGCGGCGGTAGTAGGTGCGGGCCCTGCGCAGGAAGTCGGCGCGGCTGCGGCGCGGGAGACGGTCGCGGCGCGCGAACACCACGATCAGGTGGTCGACCATCCGGCGGAACAACAGCGGGCGCCAGTGGGCCAGTTCGGGGTTCTCGTCGACGTAGGCGAAGACCCGGTCGTACTGCTCGAAGATGTCGAAGTGCCGCGGGCTGACCGTGCCGAGGATGCCGCCGCGGCGGCGCTGCCGGTAGTGCACGCACACCCGGTCCAGGGTCGCGATCGACTCCGCCGTCATCAGGACCGGGTAGGTCCAGGGCGTGTCCTCGTAGTAGCCGGACGGGAAGCCGAAGCCCTCCTTCTCGACGAAGTCCCGCCGGTACGCCTTGTTCCAGGCGACCATCAGCAGCCGCAGCAGCTCCGGGCGGTCCGCCAGGCGGAACGGCGCCGGGCCTGCCTCGGTGAGCCGGCCGGCGGCCTGGTTGCGGACCGTCTCGCCGGTCCAGTAGGTGCGCGCGTAGTCGTAGACCAGGACGTCCGGCTCGCCGGTCTCCTTCAGCCGGTCGGCGATCGTGACCAGGGCGTCCGGGGTGAGGGTGTCGTCGCTGTCGAGGAAGACCAGGTAGTCGCCGGTGGCCTCGGCCATCCCCGCGTTGCGGGCGGGCCCCAGGCCCTGGTTCGTGCTGAGGTGCACGGGGCGTACCCGCGGGTCGCGGCCCGCGAACTCGTCGATGATCGCGCCGCACGCGTCCGGCGAGCAGTCGTCGACGGCGATCACTTCGAGATCGGGGTACGACTGCGAGAGCACCGATTCCAGGCACTCGTGCAGGTACGCCTGAACCTTGTACGCGGGGACAATGACACTGAACCTGGGCAAGGGACATCCACTGGGTCGGCTGTGCGGTGGGGCGCTGTCGCCTTGCCGGGAACGGCCAATGGAGTGACTTGGTTACGGTGCCTGAGGCATACGGGGGACCGTGAGTGAACGGCAGGGGGCGGACCGGTGTCGGTCCGCCCCCGCAAGCCGTCCGTCGTGTACGGCTACTTGACCGCGCCCGCCATCACGCCGGACACGAACTGCCGCTGGAACGCGAAGAACACGATCAGCGGGATCACCATGGAGATGAACGCGCCGGGCGCCAGGACGTCGATGTTGTTGCCGAACTGCCGTACCTGGGTCTGCAGCGCGACCGTGATCGGCTGGCTCCCGGAGTCCGTGAAGATCAGCGCGACCAGCATGTCGTTCCACACCCACAGGAACTGGAAGATGCCGAGCGCGGCGATCGCCGGACCGCCGAGCGGCATCACGACACGGAAGAACAGCCGCAGTTCCCCGGCGCCGTCCAGCCGGGCCGCCTCCAGCAGCTCACGAGGGATCTCCGCGAAGAAGTTCCGCAGCAGGAACACCGCGAACGGCAGCCCGAAGCCGACGTGGAAGAGGATCACGCCGATCAGGGAGCCGAAGATGCCGATGTTGCCGAACAGCTCGGCGATCGGGATCAGCGCCACCTGCACCGGCACGACCAACAGGCCGACCACCGCCAGGAACCACCAGTCGCGGCCCGGGAACTCCATCCACGCGAACGCGTATCCCGCGAGCGCCCCGATGGTGACGACGAGGACCGTCGCCGGGACCGTGATCAGCACGGTGTTGAGGATCGAGTCGGTGATGTCGCTGTTGCTCAGGAGCTTGTCGTAGCTGTCGAAGGTGAGCTGGGAGGGCTTGCTGAAGACCTCCCACCAGCCGCTCGCGGTCATCTCCTCCGGCGGCCGCAGCGAGGACAGCAGCAGCCCGAGCGTCGGGACCAGCCAGAACAGCCCTACGAGGATGAGGAACACCCGCACCAGCCCACCACTGACGAACGAGGCGAGCCGCCCGCCGAGCGACTGCTCGCCCTTGACGGCGGTGGGCGGCCGGGCCACCGCCCTGGTGGCCCTGTCGACGTCCGCACTCATCGCCTGACCTCCCGCCGCAGCCTGCGTACGTTGAACCACATCACCGGGATCAC
>JABFVM010000080.1 GCA_013362785.1 Streptomyces sp.
TCGCCCTTACAGGCCCGGCTGCTGACCGCCGGGGCCGGAATCCTCGCCGCAGTGGCGGCCGTCGCGACGGTGACCGTCGCCTCGGCAGGCGAGCCCGGTGGCCGCTCGGCCGAACCGGCCAGGGCGGATCATGCCGTCTTCGTGCAGGGCAACGAGCTCGACGGCAACACCATCCACGTCTTCAAGCGAGGCGACGACGGGACGCTGACCTCCGCCGGCCGCTACGCCACCGGAGGCAAGGGCGGTGACCAGGTCGACGCTCCCACCGACTCGCTCGCCTCCCAGGGCTCCCTCGTCTACGACGACAGGTCGGGCCTGCTGCTGGCGGTCAACGCGGGCAGCGGCACAGTGACCTCCTTCCAGGTCGACGGACAGCAGCTGACACGCCGACAAGTAGTGGACTCCGGTGGGGACTTTCCGTCCTCCATAGCGGTGCACGGCAACCTCGCCTACGTCATGAACGCGGGCGGCGACGGCAGCATCCAGGGCTTCCGCATCACCACCGTTGGCCTGAAGCCGCTGCGCGCTTCCCACCGCTCCCTCGGGCTGGACAACGACAAGGTGCCGCTGTTCAGCAGCTCACCCGGACAGGTCGCCTTTACTCCGGACGGACGTGCCCTGGCCGTGACCACCAAGTCGACGAACACGATCGAGGTCTTCCCGATGCGGCGCGACGGACGCCCCGCGCACCGGGCGGTGACCAACGACTCCGCCGGCGAGGTACCCTTCGCGATCACCTTCGACAAGGCCGGCCGCATGCTGGTCGCCGAGGCCGCCAAGTCAACGATCAGCACGTACAAGGTGCGTGCCGACGGGCGCCTCAAGGGCGTCCAGCAGCCTCTGCCCAACGGCCAGGACACCCTGTGCTGGCTGGAGCGCGCCGGCGACTTCTTCTACGGCGGCAACACCGGCAACTCGACCGTCACCGGCTATCGCGCCGATGCTCGTGGGCGACTGGCCCTCACCGACGACGTCGGCATCGCCACGCCCCCGTCCGCCAAGTCGCAGGGAGTCATCGATCTGGCGGTGACCCAGGACGAGAGGTTCCTGTACGTGCAGAACGCCGTCTCCGGCACGGTTGACGGCTTCCGCGTCGGACGCAACGGGACCCTCACCAAGGTCACCACCGCCACCGGACTGCCCGCCTTCGCCGAATCCGGCATGGAGGGCATCGACGCGGTGTAAGGAAAGCGGCCGCCGCGGCGCCCCGGACCCCACGTCCGGGGCGTCACGCACGACCGGGCCCGTACCCATGGCGTGCGATGGCGCCGTCGAGCCGCACGAAGGGGATGGAGCGCCCTGCCTCGCGGAACGATGCCTCGCTCCCGTCGGCAGGAAGGCCGATGAAGGCACACAGGCGGCTGGCCGTTCGAGGGTGACGCCGGGCGTAGTCCGCCATTATGTCGGCGCCGTCGTCGGGTGAGAGGAAGCGGGCGGTGACGGCGTGCGGGCGATTGCCGATCTGGATGACGGTCTTCGGCTGGTGGCGCAGATTCTGGTACCAGTCCGCCCGCGCCCCGAAGCCGGAGGCGACGTTCCAACTCACGTTCACCGGATCGTGGGACACCACTTCCAGGACGACCCGGCGGTCGAGGCCGGTCAGACGGCCGACGTGGTGCAGTAGGAGCAGCCGTCTCCCGAAGAGCGGCCCGAGCCCCGCGCGGAAGAGAAGGATCGGCAGCCGAAGCCCCATGCGGCGCCATCCGGCGGGCAGCCGAGGGCGGTTGGGTGTGGTGTCTCTGCGCGCCATGCGTGCCTTCCACAGGTGGTCGGGAATATCGGCTCTTGGACTCGATCGGGTAAAGGACCGGGGTTGTGGCCCGTCTCGCGCGGCATACCTTTGCATAGTCTAAAAGTGAGGGGGAGGCGTGCCCGCGAAGGCAAAAGGCGACTCTCAAGCACCTCAACACCGCTGGAGTACGCCATGACCGACACGAAGCCGCCGTCGACGTCGACAAGGCTGTCCTCCATGCCCGTTGTGGTGTTGGCGGTGGTGGCGGTCGCGGACGTCCTCGCGGGGCCGGGGGTGGGCTTCCTACCCCTGGTGTCGCTCGGACCCGCCTTCTCCGGCCTGGTCGGCGGGTGGCGCCGCACAGCTGTCTTCGGACTCGTGGCGCTGGTGCTGTGTGTGGCACTCGGGCTCTACGACGGGCTGTTCGAGGAACGCAGGGGATACACCGCGCTGGCCGCGGTGGCGGGCGTCACCGGCATCGGCATCACGGCGGCCGTGATGCGCGAGCGACGGGAGATGGAGCTGGCCAGTGTGCGGTCGATCGCCGAGGTCGCCCAGCGGGTGCTGCTGCGCCCGGTACCGCTGACCGCGGGCCCGCTGCAGGCGGCGGTGTCGTACACCTCCGCCGTCGCCGAGGCGCGGATCGGCGGCGACCTGTACGAGGTGGTGGCCTCGCCGCACGGCATCCGGGTGATCGTGGGGGACGTGCAGGGCAAGGGACTGGCCGCGGTGGAGACGGCGGCGGTCGTCCTAGGCGCGTTCCGGGAGGCGGCGCACGACGAGCCCGACCTGGTCGGTCTGGGTGAGCGACTGGAGCGCAGTGTGGCCCGGGAGTTGGAGGGGGAGAAGTTCGTCACCGCGATCCTGGCCGAGATCGGCTCGGACCGTGAGGCGGTGCTGCTGAACTACGGCCATCCGGCCCCGATGCTGGTCCGCCGGGACGGTACCGTCGACTTCCCGCATCCACCCGCCTTCGCCCTTCCGCTGGGCCTGGGTGCTCACGGCAGCGAGGGCCCCAGGCCGTTTCGCGTGGACTTCGCCCCGGGGGAGCAGCTGCTGCTGTACACCGACGGGGTCACCGAGGCCCGCGACGACCAGGGGCGTTTCTACCCGCTCGGCGACCGGGCGCACCTGCTGAAGGAGTTCGACGCGCACCGCGCGCTGGAGGCGCTGCGTGCGGACCTTGGCCAGCATGCCGCCGGGCCGCCCCGCGACGACGCCGCGATGCTCCTGTTGCGCTACCACGGTCATGAGGAGGGAAAATCTGTTCCCATGGCGTGAGTGAGCAGCGCCTTCCGCGCGGTAGAAAGGACGCATGGCGGAGCGCGCGACCCCTGATGGGGCCATGGACGATGTCGATGCGGTGACCCGGGCGGTGCTGACCGCGTCCCGGTTGCTGGTGGCGGTCTCCGCCCGCTCCCTTGCCGAGGTCGAGGAGAGAGTGACGCTCCCGCAGTTCCGCATGCTGGTGGTCCTGCACACCCGGGGGGCCACCAAGCTGGTCGCACTCGCGGACCTGCTCGGCGTCGCGCCGTCCACGGCGATGCGCATGGTCGACCGGCTGATCGCGGCTGGTCTCGCCGACCGGCAGACCAACCCCGGCAACCGCCGTGAGACCCAGCTGCGGCTCACCGGCGAGGGGCGCCGTACCGTCGAGAACGTCACCGCCCGGCGCCGGGCCGAGATCGCCGCGATCGTCGAACGGCTCGCCCCTAAACAGAGGGCGGCGCTCATCGATGCCCTGGCCGCGTTCAGCGAGGCCGGGGGTGAGCCTTTCGCCCCGCCGCTGGACGATACGGAACCGCACCCGCTGGGCTGGGCCGTGGACGTGGTGGCGGCGCGCAACGCCTGACGCACTCGTGGCCGCCGTCGGGTCTGGGGCGGTACTTTTACGGCCCTGGAACGTTTTGCATAATGCAAGGGAAGTGTGAAGGTGCGGTCCGGCTGCCGGATCCCGGCAAGGCGGGCCGCGTATGTGTGTCCGGCCGGGGGTACTGCTGATCGCCCGCCCGTGACGCCAGGATGTCGTGGACGGACATGGACCGGGGCTAGAGGTGGAGACGCGTATGCACCGGGCACGCCGACGCCTGCCCACGACAGAACCCCAGCTCATGGCCCATCTGCGGACCTCCGTCTGGGGGCCGGCGGAATTCGTCGGCCTGCCGCCGTGGTGGCTGGTCGGGGAAGGGCTCCTCGCCGGAGGTCTCGGGGCGGTGGCCATTGTCGGTACCGCGGTCGCCGGGGCCTGGTACGGGCTGCCTGCGCTTGCGGCCGGTGAGGCTGGGCTGGTCTGTGCCCTGGCGCTCGTCCTCTATCTGGGCGTGGTGGGTGCGGGCCGGGCACTGGTCGGTGTCGTCGCCGTTCTCGGTGTGTGCCTCGCGCTCCAGGTCCCGCAGGCGGCCGCGGGCGTGGTGCTGGCGGAGCGTGGAAGCGTGGAATCCGTGGTGGTGACATCCGTCGAGGGCGCCGCGGTCGGCCGAGGCCGCTACCTGTGCTCGGTGGCCGACCAGACGGGCGTACCACTCAGGGTCCGCATCTGGCGCGGCTGCGGACAGGCAACGCGGCCGGGCGATGCGCTCGCCGTCGTGTACGACCCGGAGGGGCACGTGCCGCCGCGCGGTGTGGACAGGGAGGTGACGGCGGTGGGACCTCTGCGCGCCGTGGCCGGCTGGGCGGCCGCCCTGGTCGCCGCGTGCCTGCTGGCAGTTGTCCGCTCCTACCGAATGACCCACAACGCGGCGGGTCCTACGCGTGACGAGGATGGCGCCGCCCTCTGATGCTCAGCCCGCCGACGGTGAAGGCGTCGGCGAGGCGGTGTTCACATCCAGATCCGGGCGCGGGGTGAGGACCACGACCGGTGAGCCGGGCTGGGGCGCCGGCGGAGTGAGCTGCTCCTTGGGCAGCTTCGGCGCGGTGGTCTGCTGGAAGTTGACCTGATCGAAGTTGACCAGTCCGGTCTTCTCCAGAACCGTGATGTGGTCCAGCACCGTGTCGTTGGCCAGGTCGGCCAGCTGACGCACGAGCGTGTTCTGGGTGGTGGCCCGGATCTTGGCGATGACCGGGAAGATCTGCCCGTGCGTCACCCGCATGATGGCGACGGCGGTGGAGTCGAACTCCTTGCCGGGCTTGGCGTCCACGGTCGCCACGAACTGCTGTTGCTGTGGGCTCGCCTGGTTGGGCAGCGTGATGTTCAGTTCGGGTGCGATCTTCCGGCACATCGCGTCGAGACCGGCGTGCCCGACCACGAGGTGCTCGCCGGCCTCCTTCATCTCCTTCGTCGTACCGCGCTCCATGGACATCTCACCCAGGGGGTACTCCCACAGACCGGCCGCGCGGACCTTGACCACGAAGTCGCGGTCGGCCTCGGTGAGGGGACCGTACGGCGTGTTCGCGATGATGCGGGACGTGTTCGCCGATGTGTTCTCGACGCCCAGCATGGCGGGGTAGGCGAGCGCGGAGAGTGTGAGAACCAGCGCGCCGCCCACGAAGGTGGCGCCGATCGTGTTTCGGGGGAGGGGCATGGAATCTCCTGACGTGAGCGGTACGGCTGTCAGGAGGTACGGACGCGTCGGCTCCATCCATCATTGCATTGAGCAAATTTTGCATCCTGCTCTATGTTTTGTGTCACAGGGACACGTGACCCAGACGGCTGGGGACGGAACGCCTTGTTCATCCACCGGGACGGCCGTCGTGTACCAGCCGGGCGGAACGAGAGATGCGTCGTCGGGCTCGCGGACGGTGAGTGTCTTTCCGGCCCGCCGGCTGATGGCCAGGGCGACGGAGCGCTGGTCGACTGCCGTCGGGGGCCAGGTTTGGCCGGTGTCCTCGGTGGAGGTAAGGCGGTGAGTAGACCTCTTCGGCAGGCGCGGACCCGTGCTGAAGGCGGGGCGCTCGGCGTCGAGGTCGACGATCGAGGTACGGGAGGTGGCCGCGGGTGACTCGCCGACGCCCCCGCCACCGAGCACTGTCACCTTCATCTCCTGTGCGGGCGGCAGGAGGACGGAGGAGGAGGTCTCCAGAGTGTCCGGGTCCTTCATGCCGGTGATGGGGGTGAAGGTGTTGGTTTTCAGGTCCCACAGTCCGGGAGTGCGGCCCTTGACGGCGGGGCTGTGGCCGGTGTTCGAGCCGGAGTAGAAGATCTTCTGCTTGCCGGTCAGGAACAGGGACGGGTAGGCGGGGAAGTGGCGGGCCGGCCGCCGGCAAGGTGCTTGGCATCTTCGGCGGCTCCTGCCTCGCAGTCCGCTTCACCGGAACCCGCCTCAGCCGGGACCTCGCCTGGGCGGACGTGCTCGCCGTGGCCATGCTGGCCGGGATCGGCTTCACCGTCTCGCTGCTGATCGGCGAACTCGCCTACCCGGACCCCGCGGCCCTGCAGCACATCAAGGCCGCCGTCCTCCTGGGCTCGGTGGCCTCCGCCCTGCTGGCGTGCCTCCTGCTCCGAGTCCGGAACAGCAGGTACCGGCGGCTCTAGGAGGAGGAGAACCGCGACGAGAACAACGACTCAATCCGCCGCATCCACCAGTGTCATCGCGGCGCACCGGACCCCGGCGACGAGGGCGCACCCCTTCACGGCGGCGACGTGGGCACCCCGTCCACAGCAGAGAGGTGACCCCACATGTCCAGGAAAGCAACACCTTGGGTCATCGGCTCTCGGCGAGTGAGACTGAAAACGAGGGAATACCGCGCCGGACCGGTTCCACGGGCGCCCATGCCCGTCGGCTCGTGCACTGGACCGCCGGCTGCATTCCCCAGGAGTTGGCGATGAACGGCTCGGTACGGATGGGACACGTTCTCGGCGTTCCGCTGCGCATCCACTGGACGGTGCCCCTGCTCGTGGTGCTCTTCGGGTACAGCCTGGGCAGTCAGACGCTCCCCGCCGCGGTCCCGGACCGGCCGAGCGTCATGTACACGGTCGTCGGCCTGGTCGGCGCCCTGCTGCTCCTGGCGGGCCTGCTGGCACACGAGGTCGCCCTTGCGATCACAGCCCGAAGGAAGGGCATCGACGTTCAGAGCATCACACTCTGGGCACTGGGTGGGATGACCGAGATGGGCAGGCCGCGTGCGGCAGCCGCGACCTTCCTGGTAGCCGTGAGCGGGCGGCTCACCAGCTTCGTCATCGGTGCCTGCGCGCTCGGGGCGGGCATCGGACTGGACGCGGGGTTCGGCTGGGCCTTGGCCGCGGCCGTCCTGATATGGCTCGGGTGGGTGATCGTCGTTCTGGGCGTGTTCAACCTCCTACCGACCGCGCCGTTCGACGGCGGACGGGTGGTGCAGGCACTCATGTGGTGGCGTACTGGAGACCAGGAGCGTGCGGAGCGAGCCGCCGCGCGCGGCCGACACATCCTTGGCATGCCGCTGATCGCTCTGGGATGGGTCGCTGTCCTGGGCGGCGTCTTCGGCGGGCTGCGGCCGGCCACTCTTGTGGCCCTGCTGCTCTCGAGGCCGAAACGTCGGCCACGGGCCCTGACGTACGACCCCGAGCGCGGCCACCACCCGCCTCTTGAGAAGTACGAACCGCGAGTCTCGCGAGCGAACCCAGGCTCTCGGGCCCAGGAGAACCGTCGAAGCAAGCAACCACGTGATCCGTCACTCCACGAGCGAAAGGCCATGGTCATGGACTGCTACGAATGTGCCCAGCAAGATCGTGCGGTAGCCGCTGTCGCGGTCTGCCGCGTGTGCGGAGCGGGCGTGTGCGCTGATCATGTGCGCTCCGAGAGCAAGATACTGCGCGGATCTGCCCAACCGGGCAAGGTGATCCACGACCGGCCGGCCCGACAGCTGACCTGCCCGGTGTGCCGGGCAGCGGAAGAATCCCCGTAGGCCCCACCCGTCGGTGGCGTCGCGGATTCTGCCGGCGGAGAACTCAGGGGGCGCTCGGCGCCCACCGATTTTCTGGGGGCGCCCAGTGCGGTGAGGCGCCGGAGACTCCTCTATAAGGGCCTGCCTCGCGGCGTTCGCCGCGACGGTCGTGATGTCGCCGACGATGGAGGTGGACATGTCGAATGATCACGCGCCGCGGCTCTCCCTCAGCCCTATCTGGGCCGGACGACCCGGGCGATGGGGGAGAAGGTGAACGTGCTGGAGCGGGTCAGCGACATGGTGTTCGCCGCGCACCACACCCCGTGGCCGGTGGTCGGCTGGCTGCGACCACGGTGGAGACGGTGCGGTTCACCCGGCCCGAGCGCGTCGGCTTCCGCCTCGTGCGCGGTCCGGTTCCGCACGTTGTCGAGTCGTTCGTCCTCACCGACCACGAGTGGGGCGCGCGGCTGGCGTACGACGGGGTGCTGGGTACCGACCTGTGGGGTCTGGGGCACCACTGGGGGCAACTGGTCGCCGGCCGCTGGGAGGAGACGGTCGCGGGCTCGCCGGCATCGGTCAGGGAGGAAGCGGAGCGCAGGGCCCGCCTGTGACGGGCAACCGTGTCATGTCACGGCCCGGCCGCCGATCGCGTCGATGGCAGCCCTCACCGTCGTGCCGAGCTCGGTTGCGTCGGCCCCCGCGCGGGAGCGCAGATTCACCCCGTGCGCGAGGAGCGCCAGCACGTCGGCCGCCGTACCCGGATCGGCAGCGGGACCCAACTGCCCCCGCCCCCGGGCCGTAAGGAGTGCCGTATGCAGGGCATCCCGCAGGCGCTGATGCTGCCGGTCGAGGATGGCACGTACGCCGGGGTCGCCGTTCTCGGCCCCGGCATGCGCGTTGGAGATCATGCAGCCCCACTGGGCATACGGGCCCGAACAGCGGGTCTCGATCAGTCCGTTGAAGAACTCGGTGATGGCGGGAAGGCCGCGGGCGTCGTCTGTGAGGCGGCCGAGACTGGGTCGGGAGCGGTGCTCGACGTATCGCTCCAGGGCGGCCCGGTAGAGGTCCTGCTTGCCGCCGAAGGTCGCATACAGGCTGGAGCGGTTGAGACCTGTCGCACTCACGATGTCTTGGATCCCGGTCGAGGCCACACCCTGCCGCCAGAACAGCCGTACCACCGTGTCCAGGGCCGCGTCCGGATCGAAGTGCTTGATGTCCGGCATGGTTCACCCCGTCATCCTGAAATGAGGATTCCAAGATACAGCGCACATCGCTGGCTTTGAGTGCACGCGAACCTCTATCTTGAAACAGTCGTTCCAGGATAGATCTGTGTGTCATGGAGGAGCCATCCCGATGAGCCTCAATGCCGAACTCCGCGCCTTCTACGACAGCCGTCAGCAGCAGATTCCCGCCGGCATCCGGGCCGTCATGCACCGGGCAGGCCGGGAGCTGGCCGACTCCGGCCAGGCCGACCGCGCGCTGTCCGTGGGGGCAGCCGCGCCCGGCTTCAGCCTGCCCTCGGCGAGCGGGAAGACCGTCGCCCTGGGCGAGCTGCTGGCCGACGGTCCGGTCGTGCTGACCTTCTACCGCGGCGCCTGGTGCCCGTACTGCAACCTCGCCCTGCGCTCGCTCCAGCAGCACCACGACGCCATCGCCGCCCGCGCTGCCCGCCTGGTTGCCGTCTCTCCTCAGATCCCTGACGAGTCCCTGTCGCTGGCCGAGAAGCACGCACTCTCCTTCGACGTCCTGAGCGACCTCGGCTCGGACACCGCCAAGCAGTACGGCCTCGCCTTCGATCTGCCCGACGACCTGGCCGCCGTCTACGACACGCTCGGCTTCGACCTCCAGCGCGTCAACGGCGGCCACGCGCGCACCCTGCCGCTGCCCGCCACCTACGTCATCGACCCCGAGGGCACCATCCGCTGGGCCTTCGTCGCCACCGACTACACCACCCGGGCCGAACCGGCCGACATCCTCGCCGCCCTCGACGCCCTCGGCTGACTCCCGCTTCCGCGCCTGTGCGCCGGTCCGTTCGCCCATCAGCCGCGCAGCAGATGCCGCACGGCGACAATCCCCTGCATCGACAATCCCCTGCATCGCGGCAGCCGGGCGCAGCGGCGCGGGGCGGGGCCGCTCGGGCATCGTGCCGCGGCTGACTGCGAGGGTGGTGACCGTGACGACCGGTAGCGCCCACGCGGCGATCGCCGCCGCCCGTACCGTACGGCTGGGTTCGTGCCGAAGGGCGAACCAGGTCCAGAACGCGGCGTGGGCGAAGGAGTCGGCGTAGTCGCCGAACGGGGACACGGCGGCTTGGCGGCGGGCCAGGTGGCCGTCGGCCAGGTCTGAGGCGAACGCCAGCACGCCCGAGAAGCGACTCGGCCCCACGATGGTGGCGGAGAGGTTGCCCCGCAGCAGGGTGAGCGCATCGGCGGGCGAGAGCCGGTCACGGTGCTCCAACAGACCCAGATGGAGGGCCCTCAGAGTCCAGCTGGCCGCCACCCGTCTCCGCCCCTGCCGGGTTCGGGTGAGGGCGAGCAACAGGCCGTGCAGGGCGGTGATCTGTGCGAGCGCCCGGGGACGGCTGGCCGCCTGCCGTACCGACCGGTCCGCGGCCTGCCACAGGAAACGTGCGACGGCGTGAGGTCTCCAGCGGCCCTCTTTCAGTGCCCCCGGCAGGGCGTTGGTCGCGGCGCTGCTGTCGGTGAGGTCGGATCCGGACACGGCGACCGGCCCTTCTTCGGGCGCGGGGGACGTACTGCGCTCACGGTAGGCGGTCGACCTGGGGCCGGAGCGGGGGCGCGCTCACGTAAGAGCCGTGCTGTTGTGCAGGGCAATATCCTCGAAGCAGTGGGGCGCGCCATGTCGTCACTGCGGATTGGGAACGCCTAACGGGAACAAGCCCTCGAACGCCTCAAGAAGGCGTATGCCGAGGGCCGGTTGGACGAGGCGGAATTCGAGGACTGGGCGGAACGGGCCATGCGGGCTCACTCTCAGGACGAGCTGAGCCCGCTGCTGCACGATCTGCCCGCGGACGTGACCGAGCGCTCCGATATCCGCCCCGCGTCACTGCGCGAGCGCGTCGGTGACCGGTTGGTCCGGGCGCTGCGGTGTGCGGTGTGCGGTGTACTGCTGGCTGCCCCCACCACGCGCCCGCGATTGACCGGATGATCCGTCAATCCCTTGCTGTGGCAGAAGTCGTCAGAGGGCGGTGACGCGGGTGAGACGTTCACGCAGGGTGGTGGCGAATTCCTCGGCCCGTGCCAGCTGGGTACGCAGCTTCTCCACCTGCTCGGCCGCGTCCTGCTCGTATCCGTGTACGCGCTCCAGCAGGGCCTCGCGCTCGTCTGGCGCGAGCTCCTCGCCGGAGTCGAGGCGGGCAGTGGCATCCAGCAGATCGCGCATCTGATCCAGCGTGAAGCCGAGCGGCTTCATGCGGCGGATGACCATGAGACGGGCGATGTCGGCCTCGGTGTAGAGGCGGAAACCGCCCTGCGAGCGGGCCGAGGGGATGACCAGGCCGGTCTCCTCGTAGTGCCGGATGGTGCGCAGCGACAGCTCGGTCCGTGCGGCGACCTCGCCGATCTGCATGTGCTCGCTGCTCACGCGGGCGCCCTCTCTCTGTCGCCGAGGCCGCAGGCGGCCGACGTCGATCTCTACCGTAACGTTAGGGTAGAGTAAGCGATCGTCGGGGTCGGCTGGTGTCATCCCTGCTTCTATGGTGCGGGATCGTTCCCGTGACCCGTCAGCCATGTCGGGGCCGACGATGCCCCCGGCGAAGACCGATACCGGCAGGAGAACGCGTGCGCATGCCCGTGGTGCCCAGCGCAGCCGCCTCCCCGCCGTAACCCTTCGCCCCTGAGACAGCGCCCGGAGCTCTTGCTCGTGCCCCCCGCTGCCTTCTGACTTCGGCCCGCCGTACGTGGGCTTCGCGGATGGTCGCCCCGGCCTTCCCGTACCTTCCCGCACCCACCGCCACGGCCGGGTGTGCCCGAGCACGACAGGTACTTGCTCTTGTCTACGTCTGCACTGTCCCCAGCCGCGCTGCTGCGCGGCCTGAAGCCCGATTGGCTGAATGACCCCAAGGTCTGGCGCACGGAGGTTCTGGCCGGCCTCGTCGTCGCGCTTGCGCTGATCCCCGAGGCGATCTCGTTCTCGATCATCGCGGGAGTCGATCCGGCCATCGGCCTGTTTGCGTCCTTCACGATGGCCGTGACCATCGCCATCGTCGGCGGGCGCCGCGCGATGATCTCGGCGGCGACCGGCGCGGTCGCCCTGGTCATCGCCCCGCTCAACCGCGAGCACGGCCTGGGTTATCTGGTTGCCGCCGTCATCCTGGCCGGTGTCTTCCAGGTCGTGTTGGGCGCGCTCGGGGTGGCCAAGCTGATGCGGTTCGTGCCACGCAGTGTGATGGTCGGTTTCGTCAATGCCCTCGCCATCCTGATCTTCATGGCGCAGGTGCCGGAGATGCACGACGTTCCGTGGGCGGTCTACCCGCTGATCATCGGCGGTCTCGCGCTGATGGTGTTCTTCCCGAAGGTCACCAAGGTGATCCCGGCGCCGCTGGTGTCCATCGTCATCCTCACTGTGATCACGGTCGCCGCCGGCATCGCCGTGCCGACCGTCGGTGACAAGGGCGAGCTGCCCTCCTCGCTGCCCGTACCTGGCCTGCCGGACGTGCCGTTCACGATTGACACTCTGACCACGATCGCGCCCTACGCGCTCGCCATGGCGCTGGTCGGCCTGATGGAGTCGCTGATGACGGCCAAGTTGGTCGACGACATCACCGACACCCACTCCTCCAAGACCCGCGAGTCGATCGGCCAGGGCATCGCCAACATCGTCACCGGCTTCTTCGGCGGCATGGGCGGCTGTGCCATGATCGGCCAGACCATGATCAACGTACGGGTGTCCGGCGCCCGTACCCGGCTGTCCACATTCCTGGCCGGCGCGTTCCTGATGGTGCTGTGTGTCGTCTTCGGACCCGTGGTCTCCGACATCCCGATGGCGGCCCTGGTCGCCGTGATGGTGATGGTGTCGTTCGCGACCTTCGACTGGCACTCCATCGCGCCGAAGACGCTGAAGCGGATGCCCGCAGGTGAGATCACGGTCATGGTCATCACGGTGGCCTGCGTGGTTGCCAGCCACAACCTCGCCATCGGCGTCGTCGTCGGCACGATCACCGCCATGGTCATCTTCGCCAAGCGCGTCGCCCACCTCGCCAACGTCACCGCGGTCACCGACCCCGACGGAGGCAGCGTGGTCTACTCCGTGACCGGCGAGCTGTTCTTCGCCTCCTCCAACGACCTCGTTGGCCAGTTCAACTACGCCACCGACCCCGACAAGGTCGTCATCGACCTCACCGCCGCCCACATCTGGGACGCCTCCTCCGTCGCCGCCCTCGATGCGATCGAGACGAAGTACAAGCAGCGCGGCAAGAGCATCGAGATCATCGGCCTGAACAAGCCGAGCGCCCAGATCCACGAGAAGCTCAGCGGCGAACTCGCCGGCAGTCACTGACCGATCCATCCCGCCCACGAGGGCCGACCGGACGGAACACGGTCTGGGCGGCCCTCGCCGCGTCTGCCGCCGAGTTCATGGACCCGGGGATCAGCGCGAGGACAACGTCCTTGCCCGGTCCGCCGGAGGCCGCCGCACCATCCAGTGCTTCCAGCGCCGGTCCCCGCCCGGCCGCATGGCCGGCACTGTCCGGGACGGGCGGTCGGAGACGGCTTGCCGGCCCAGGACGCCTACGCCCAGGAGCAGAGCGACAAGCCCCCCCGGTCACCTGCCGACGATCCGGCTCGGGATTCTGCGACGCGATCACCGGGATCACCCCTGACCACACGGGATCCGCGCGATACACACCGACGGAATACGGGTCGAGTGCTGCCGATGTTCTCGCGTACGGGATGCCGGTTCGGTGAGCGCGCTTACAGTTCTCGGATTCCCCCGCGGCTTACGTTCGGAGCATGGTGCTGCGGATCGTTCTCGATGCGGTGTATACGGCGATGGCGGTCGGCCAGCTCGCCTCCTTCGGGCACATGCCCGGGGTGCTGGCCGCTTACATCCCGTGAACGCTTCGGCCTGCACGGCATGCTGTCCACCGTCGGTGCCGGGCTGCTGATCGTGCTGCCCTGCGTGGGCCCGCTGCTCCTGGCCGGCCTCGTGGCCGTCACCGTCGGCAGTGCGCGAGGCAGTCCCTTGCTGATCACCTGGGTGTCCTGATGACGCTTGTCGCTGTCGTCATGCACTGCGATGCCGATTCCACCGCGGTCCTGGTGCCGGGCGGGAGGACTGCCGGCCGTGCGTCACTCTGCCTTCCAGCGCCGCAGGCTGCCGGCGGCTGCACACCTCGACCGTCGAGGAGTCCCACCCCGTTGATGACACGATGACGCCCGGTGGACGGCTGAAGTCCTACCGGCGTCTGCCCATTCCGCCGCCGTACAGCGCAGTGACCGCCGGCCCGGGTTCACGGCCCGGGTTGCCTTCGAGTGGGGGAGCCTCAGATGACCCAAGCCCCTGCGCCACGACGCAAGACGGACCGCGACGAGGTGTTCGTGGAGTTCACCAAGTCGATCTGCCCGATGTGCAAGACACCCGTCGACGCGCAGGTCAACATCCGCGAGAGCAAGGTCTATCTGCGTAAACGCTGCCGCGAGCATGGCGAGTTCGAGGCGCTTGTCTACGGGGACGCCGAGGAGTCCCTGTCCTCGGCACGCTTCAGCAAGCCCGCCACCGACTATCTGGAGACGCGCCGGACGACCATCGGCTCCGAACTCACCCTGAACCTCTACCGCCTCGGCCACGACCCGGACGTCCCCCGCAGGTCTACCGCAGCGGCCCGGTGAGGTCGTTGGAGAACGGGGCCGTCGACTACGGGTGCCTCCTGAACGACGTCTTCTCCTACCAAAAGGAGATCGAGTGGGCGATGGCGAGATCCACAACGCGATCCTCGTCGTCCAGAACTTCTTCGGCTGCGATTACCCGACGGCCCTCGGCGTGGTCCACGACCTGATGACCCGGCGCATGCGGCAGTTCAGCACGTGGCCACCCACGAACTGCAGATCGTCTATGACGACTTCGCGCTCTCCGAGCAGGCACGCACGATCATGGACAGGTACGTCGTGCAGCTCCAGGACTGGATCGCCGGCAGCCTGAACTATTACCGCGGCTGCCACCGCTACGGCGCCGACGACCTTCGAGGGGGCGGAATCGGTGCGTTCGGCGGGGCGCGGAGACCTGGGCGGCCCGGCAGATGGTGCAGCCCGCTTTGCGCGGTGAGCCGGGTTCCGTCGCCCAGGAGGACCTCGTCGCCCGGGTGGTGCGGGCGAACGCGGCCAAAGCGCTGCGGGCGTTCGTACAGCTGCCGGCTCCCGTTGCGGCGCCGCAGATCCTCCACCAGGGGATGTTCGTTCACTGGCGAACCGAACTTGCCCCGGCTGGCGTAGCCATGATGCCAAGTCATGACACGGCCGTCGCGCGGCCTCGGAATCGGGCGGCGGCGGTCGGCGATGCTCAGCCGATAGCGATCCGGGGGTGGGCGGACGGGGTGATCCAGCCCAAGACGCGGTCCATCGTGGCCCGCGGCACCGAGACGCAGCCGGCCGTGGCACCGTTGCCGTTGACGTGGAGGAAGATGCCGGCGCCGCGGCCGGGGGTGGCCGGCCAGCGGTTGAAGTTGATGACCAGAGCCTTGGCGTACTGGGTCGGGTAGTTGATGAGGTGCTCGCTGCCGCGGTCGCCGGACTCGGTGAGCGGGAAGTCGGCGCCCGCTTCGCCGTGCATGGAGTTGTAGAACTTCGACTCGGGGTCCTCGACCCACCAGTCGTCGTCGGTGACCACGTGATACGGCATCGCGGTGCCGCCCGCCACGTGGCCGAAGCCCTCGGTGATGGTGTAGGTGCCGGTGGGGGTGGTGTACGTGCCCTGACGGCGGGTGGACCCGTCGGTCACGCCATTGGAGCCGACGCGGCCCGCGCTGGTGCTGAACTGCGCCTTCCAACCGGAGGATCCCTTGGCCCAGGCGGTGACGGTCGCGTAGGAGCCGCTGGCCTTGACGGTGATGAGCTGGGTGGCGTCGCCGACCTCGGTGGGCACGGGGAAGTCGGGCGCGGAGGGGGCCTGGGCTGCGGATCCCGGATCGCCGGAGCCCGACCTGGACCCCGACCCAGCGCCGCTCGCGGACTGTCCGGACCCCTTCGCATCGTCGGCCGAGGTGGAGGCGGCTGCTGAGGGCGAGGTGGACGTGTCGCCGGAGGCGGACGCTGAGGCGGAAGGGCCGGCGGAGGGGGAGCCGGAGACGCTGGGTGAGGCGCTGTCGGTGGCGTCGGCAGCGGGGTCCTGCGGGGAGTGCGGCACCTCGACCGAGTCGGAGCCCGCGCTCTGGTGGTCGTCCTGCCCGCCGCAGGCGGAGGTCACCGTGAGGGTGCTGAGCAGTACGGCGGTGATCAGAGCCTTCCGCGGAAGGGCGTGCACTGGGAACTCCTTGGGTGAAGGGGAAGGGCGAGCTCAGCTCGCGGGCGTGGTCGCGGGTGAGGTGGGCAGGGCGCCGGTGCAGGTGGCGCGGCCGAACGTGCCGCTGGCGGTGGCGCTTTGGACGTGGTGGCCGCGGATCGCGAGGGTGCAGCGGGCCTGTCCGCCCTTTTCGCCGAGGGTGATGCTGACGGTCGGGTCCTTGCCGAGGGGGACGTCGACGGTCTTGCGCCAGGGCAGGACGGCGGCTTTGACGACGGTGGCCTTTCCGGCCTCGCTGCGGGCCTGGAAGGTGATGTCGGCGGTGCCCTGGCCGGATACCTCGTAGGTGACCGAGGCGGTGGGAGTGCGGTGTTCCGGCTTCTTGTCGCCCTCATCCGGGTCGAGGACCCCGTAGAGAACGAGTCCGCCGCAGGCGGCAAGCGCCGCGCCGGCCGCGATCAGGCCCGAGCGGTCCGCGCGCCGGAAGAGCGATGGAGTGGCCGCCACCGGTTCCCCGCTGGCCGGCGTGTCCGACTCTTCGGGCTCCGGTCGGGGCTTTTCGGGTGCGGGTGTTGCTCCGCCCATGAATGCTCCCCTTTCGAAATGTCGACTGGTCGGGATTGAACCGAGCGGGGTTATACACGACGTCATCCATCGATTGCCAGCGAGGGGAAATATCGGACACTCGGCGACCCGTTCAGTGCCGATCGTCCGCAATGTCCGGGCACTTGACAATGGGTTTCTGGAATGAATAGAAACCCGGCGCCGCCCATATGGCCTCTCCTCCGTGGAGATGGGAGTGCCAGTTTTTGGCGGCGTGTTTAGGCCGTGACAGACGAGGAAAGGTTTGGCGTGAAACCCAGACTGGGCAGGTTTGTGGCGTGCCTTGTGGTAGCTGCGGTGACAAGTACCGCACTGCCTCAGGTCGCGTATGCGGCACCCGCTGACGACGGTGACGACAAGGGAATTGTCGACACCGTCAAGGGCTGGTTCGCGGATGACGATAGCGCGGAATTGGAAAAGCCTCCGTCACATGACGAATTGGATGTGGCGGACCGGCAGAAGCTGCCGAAGGGCAAGGCCGCACCGAAGGCCGAGCGAGTCAAGGAGCTGACGAAGCAGCGCACTGCGAACGCCCGCTTCTGGCAGCTGTCGGACGGCCGGGTGGAGGCGGAACTGTCGGCGGTGCCGACGTCCTACCGTGCCGGCACGGGTAAGAAGGCGTCCTGGAAGACCATCGACACCGCGGTACGCGGCACGAAGGCCAAGGGCTTCGAGTTCGCCAACACCGCGAACAACGGGCGCAGCTGGTTCGGGGCCGACGCCGACCGTGTCGTACGTTTCAAGTCGCCGAGCGGCCGTTCGGTCACCCTCGGTCTGGCGGAGGCGAAGGGCGACCTGAAGCCCACGGCCAAGGGCTCGACCGTCACGTACAAGGACGCGGTACACGGCGCCGACCTGGAGTACGTGGTCGGTCCGGGCCGGGTGAAGGAGAACATCACCCTGGCCGAACGCCCCAAAGGGCCGGTGAAGTTCACCTTCACCCTGGACTCCGACGGGCTGATACCGAAGGCCCGCAAGGACGGCTCGATCGCGCTGTACGGCGAACTGCCGCACACGCCGGAGCTGGTGATCCCCGCGCCGTACATGACGGACGCGAAGAAGGCGGAGAAGTCCGTCTTCGGCCAGACCTACAGCACGAAGGTCACGCAGAAGCTGACCCGGGACGGTGGCTCCTGGAAGCTGACCGTCGCGCCGGACGCCAAGTGGCTGGCGGCCAAGGAACGTCAGTACCCGGTGGTGATCGACCCGACGATCACCATCGCCCCGTCGCCGACCGACTCCCAGGACACGATGGTCCTGTCGGACCAGGCATCGACGAACTTCAACACGACCTGGAAGCTGTCGGCGGGCAAGACCGACACGGGCACCTCCCGTTCCCTGATCAAGTTCCCGCTCAGTGAGATCCCGGCCGGCACGCAGATCGACACCGCGCGCCTGGAGATGTACTTCGACCAGTCGCACACCACCAACGCCAACGACGTCACGATCGGCGCCTACCGGGCGACGGGATCGTGGAGCGAGTCGACGGCCACCTGGTCCAACACCAGTGCGCTGGTGGGCGAGCTGTCCGGGACCAGCGTCCAGGTCGACGACGGGGACGCGGGGACGACGGCGGCCGTCGGTTCGTGGAAGCCGGGCTCGCAGACGTACGGGATCGACGGCGACTACCTGTACAACAAGGACTCCATCACCACCGACACCTACACCTGGCAGCCGAAGATCCCGGAGACGGCCTCCTACCGGGTGGACGCGCACTATGTGACGGCCACGGACCGTTCCACTGCTGCCCCGTACACGGTCACCGGCCAGGACGGCACCGCCACCTACACCGTGGACCAGACGGCCGGTTCGGGCGGGGTGTGGGCCTCCCTCAACGGCGGCTCGCAGATCGACTTCAGCAAGGGCACGGCCGGAAAGGTCGTCCTCGGGGACACCGACAGTTCGACGGCGGTGATCGCGGACGCGGTGCGCTGGGTGAATCCGGCCACGATCGTGAAGAACACCGGCGAGTACAACCAGTGGCACAAGTTCCCGGTCACGGACACGGTGCAGCAGTGGCTGGACGGAACCGCCAACAACGGCTTCGTGCTGAAGGCCACGGACGAGTCGGCGACCGCGCCGACCGGCGGCCCGCGCTATGAGGCGGGCGACGGCGACTACGGCGGCGAGACCTCCACGATCCCGCGGCTGACCGTGACGTACGGCAAGGTCGGCACGACCCTGAACTCGCCGACGGTGATTCACGGCACGGGCCCCGAGCTGTCGTGGAAGGCGTACTCCAACTCCACCGGCGACAGCGGTCTGGACATCGTGGAGTACCAGCTGCATCGCTCCACGCAGCAGGCGTTCACGCCCTCGGCAGCGACGCTCGTCGCGCCGGTAGACAAGGCGGCCACCAGCTACACCGACACCACCGCGACACCGACCCCGGACTCGTCGGCGAACGAGATCGGACGGTCGTACTACTACCAGCTGGCGGTGAAGACCAAGAGCGGTGAACTGCTCGGCTCACCGACCCGCATCGTCGGTGTGCCGAAGGCGGGCCGCACGATGAAGCTGATCCAGGGCACGTCCGGGGTGACGGACACGACCCTGTCGTCCGCGCAGCCGACCACCAACCAGGACGCCATCCAGTCCTTCGGTGTCGGCCAGAAGTGGCTGAGCGTCGGCAACAACTCCTCCACGTACGGCAAGACCCGCGCGGCGATGAAGTTCACCACCTCCGACATCCCCACGACCGCCACGGTGCTGGAATCCCGGCTGTTCATGTGGGGTGCGGAGACCACCACCGGCACGAACGGTGCCATCTACGAACTCCACGGCCTGACCCGGGACTTCGCCGAGACGACCGCCACCTGGAACAACGCCAACTCCACCACCGCGTGGACGACGCCGGGCGGTGACCATTCGGCCACGGTCTCCGACACGGTCGCCCAGGTCTCGGAAGTGGGCCGCCACTGGTGGGACGCCACCTCACTCACCCAGGGCTGGATCAAGACGCCGACCAGCAACAAGGGCGCGATGGTCAGGCTGAAGGACGAGACGAGTACCGGGCCGCAGGAACGCACCCTGTTCCTGGCCTCGGAGACATCCGACTACCAGCTCGGCCCGCTGCTGCGCGTGATCTACGTCGACTCCACCACGGAGGACACCTACTACGCGCCGCAGACCCCGGCCCGGATGACCCCGAACTCCACCTACACGGTGGACTTCACGGTCACCAACACAACGAGCTCCGCCTGGGCGAGCGGTGAGCGGGCGCTGTCGTACACCTGGAAGCTCCCGGACGGCACGGACGTGACCACCGGCGGCAACCAGCTCTCCACGGCGATACCCGCGCTGAGCCCCGGTCAGTCGGCGACGATCCAGGCGCAGGTCAAGACGCCGATCAACTCCGACTCCGGCAACAAGCGCACGGACTACCTGCTCGGCTGGGACGTGCGGAAGGTCTCCGACGGCAGCTGGTTGTCCGCCGGAACGGGCGGGATCCCGTCGCTGAAGCAGAATGTGGCGGTGGAGGACCCCACCTCCAATACCCTCGGCCTGGAGAAGTTCTACTCCTACACCGGCAAGAACACCGGCGCCGGCTCGACGGTGATGAACAACCTCGCCTCCGGCAACAGCGTCTGGCAGTACAACGCCTTCAGCAACCCCGGCCGAGGGCTGACCACGTTCTTCCGGATGGCGTACAACTCGCTGGACACCTCCGACACCGTATCCGGGCACGGCTGGTCGATGCAGGCCTCGGGTCCGATCCGGCTGGGTGCGCCGCTGGACTTTCACCCCAATCCCCACCCGACCGAGGTGCGCCTTCCGGACGGCGACGGCACCACGCACGTCTTCCGCTGGGATGCCACCAACAGCGAGTGGAAGGCCCCGGCGGGCGTCCACTACCGGCTGTCCTTCAAGACCGGCACCGAGTGCACGCCGGACAAGGACAACACCCCCGACGCGTGGACCCTGCTGCGCCCGGACGGCACCCGCTTCCTGTTCGGCTGTGACGGCTACCTGACGTCGGTGGTCGACCGGAACGGCAACACGCAGACGTTCACGTACGAGGAGCGCAGGTCCAACAACAAGCCGACGAAGTTCCTCAAGTACATCACCGACCCGGCCGGCCGCCGGTCGCTGACGGTCGACTACTACGAGAAGGGCGACGCGTCGTACGAGTACATCGACGGCACGGGCGCCAAGGTCACCGGCAGCAACCTGACCAACTCCAAGATCTACGACCACATTAAGTCCGTCACGGACATCTCGGGGTCCGTCCCGGACCTGCCGACCCGCAAGGTCTCCTTCTTCTACACGACGAAGGGTCTGCTCGGCCGGATCACCGACGGCGACGGCTCCAGCCAGCCGAAGGTCTTCAAGTTCACCTACGACGCCGTCCAGGGCAACAAGAACGTCAAGCTGGTCACCGCCACCGATCCACGCGGCAACGGCACCGACCTGGCGTACTACGCGCCGCCCGACGGCGACCCGAAGTACCACTGGCGGACCAAGACGATCTCGGACCGTCTGCAGGGCACCACGGGCTTCGCGTACGCGGCGAACACCACGAACACCAAGTTCACCGACACCACCGTCACCGACGCCGAGACACACGCCACGAAGTACGTCACCGACGACTTCGGCCGCCCGGTCCAGACGACCAACGCCAAGTCCCAGAACACCAAGATGAGCTGGGACGCCGACAACAACGTCACCTACCTGGAGGAGGACAACGGCGCCAAGACCGCCTACTGCTACGACCAGAAAACCGGCTACCGGCTCTGGCAACGCGACGCGGAGAACAACAAGGCCGGCGTCCCGGACCAGACGGCCGCCTGCGTGACGGACACCTCCAAGTGGCCGGCCAACGCGTCGAAGTACGAGTACCAAACGCGCGCCGACGGCTACTCGGCCGACCTGTTCCGCAAGACCTCCCCGGAGGGCCACGCCTGGCAGTTCGGGTACGACAGCTTCGGCAATCTGAAGACGGTCACGGATCCCAAGGGTGTCGCGACCACGACGGCGGGTGACTACACCACGTCGTACGAGTACAACTCCTACGGGCAGCCGACCAAGGTGACCGACGCCAACGGTAACCCGACGACCTACAGCGACTTCGAGCCCACCGGATACCCGAAGACGATCACCGACGCGAAGACCTTCTCGGCCCATTTCGTCTATGACGAGCGGGGCCAGGTCACCCGGGTCACCGACGCCAACAGCAAGGTGACCACGCAGACCTACGACGCGTTCGGGCGCCCACTGGTCAAGACGGTACCCAAGGACCAGAGCGCGGGTGTGCTGATCACGTCGCCGGCGCCGGTGTACGACGAGAACGACAACGTCACCAAGGCGACAGCGCCGAACGGCGCGGTCTCGACCGCGGTGTACGACGACGCGGACCAGATCACCTCGGCCACGGCTCCGGCGAACAACCAGACCGACCCGCGCATCACGACGTACACCTACGACAAGGTCGGCAATCCGAAGACGACGACGGAGCCCAAGGGCACGGCGACGACGACGGACACGACCGACTACGTCACGACCAACTACTACAACGAGATCTATCAGCTCACCTCCGTGGTCAATGCGAAGGGCGACAAGGTCTCGTACGAGTACGACAGCGTCGGCAACGTCACCAAGGTCATCGACCCGAAGAAGAACGCGACGGCCGACACGACCGACTACACGACCAAGAGCAACTACGACCTGAACCACCGGGTCACGGTCGTCACGGACGCGGCAGGCAAGACCACCACGCGGGGCTACGACAAGGACTCGCTGGTCACCTCGGCCACGGACGCGGAGAACAACACCACGCTCATCAGCTACGACGAGCGCGGCAAGCAGACCGAGGTCAAGGTTCCGCACGACGGCACCACGTCGATCACGTACAACACCATGAAGTACGAGTACGACCAGGTCGGCAACGTCACCAAGGTGCTCACACCGCGGACGACGGCGGCCGGTGCCACGGACGCCTTCACCGTCCGTACGGACTACGACGAGCTGAACCGGCCGGTCAGGCAGTACCAGCCGTACGACCCGGCAGACAGCCGTTACAACAACCCGAACGTCTACACAGAAACCACGTACGACAAGGTCGGCCGGGTGGCGAAGACCTCGCTGCCGCCGTCGCAGGGTGAGACGGTCCGTAACGACACCACCTACGGCTACTTCGACAACGGATGGGTGAAGTCGGCCACGGACCCGTGGGACATCAGCGCGATCTACGACTACAACGAGCTGGGGCAGCAGACCAAACGCACCCTCACCTCGGCGGGCGGCTCCTCGGACCGCACGATGACCTGGTCGTTCCACCCCGACGGCGCACTGAAGTCCCGGTCGGACGACGGCGTTCCCATCGGCAGGTCGGTCGTCCTGGTGGACAACTCCGACACCCAGAACACCGCGAAGACCGGCACCTGGACCAAGGCTGACATCGCAGGCCAACAGGGCTACAACCACGAGACCCACACGGCGGGTGCCGGCGCGGACGCCTTCACGTGGACGCTCAACATCCCCAAGGACGGCACGTACACCGCGTACGTGAAGTTCCCCAAGGTCACGGGCGCCGCGACGACGGCCAAGTACACGCTCACCCATGAGACCGGGACGGCCGACAAGACGATCGACCAGAACGCGACAGCCAACCAGGGCACCTGGGTCTCGCTGGGCTCCTACTCCTTCAAGCAGGGCAACGACGCCAAGCTGCAACTATTCCAGAACAGCGGCGGCGTGGTCGTCGCGGACGGCGTGAAACTCGTCCGTGACACCGGCGGCGACCCGGCCGACACGGAGAAGAGCGACTTCGCCTACTCCTACGACCTCAACGGCAACCTCACGTCGATCGACGACACCTCGTCGACCGCGAAGATCGACGCGTACACGATCACCTACACGGGTCTCAATCAGGTCCAGAAGGTGACCGAGGCGCTGTCCGGGCAGGAGAAGAAGTCCACGTCGTACACCTACGACGCGAATAGCCAGCCGGACACGGTCACGCATCCCGACCAGTTCTCCAAGTACACGTACGACCTGCGTGAGCTGGTGAAGACAGTCTCGGTCGGCAAGACGGCGACGGACACCAACCCCAAGGTGACGTCCTACACCTACACCGACCGCGGCCAGATGCTCCGGCAGACCAAGGCCAACGGCAACACCGTTGACTACAGGTACTACCTGGACGCGGCGCTGAAGTCGACCACGGAGAAGAAGCCCAACGACACCCTGGTCTCCTCGCACACCTATGCCTACGACCCCAACGGGAACAAGTCGCAGGACGTGGCGCAGAAGATGAACGCCGACAACCACGCGGCGTACCTGTCGTCGACCACGAACTACACCTACGACCCGGCCGACCGCCTCACCAAGTCGGTCAAGTCGGGCAACGGCGCCGAGACCGAGAGCTACGTCTACGACAACAACGCCAACGTCATCAGCCAGACCGTCAGCAATGTCACAACCAACTACGACTACGACCGCAACCGCCTGCTGAGCGCCACCGCTGACGGCGCTGCCACGTCGAACTACAACTACGACCCGTTCGGCCGCCAGGAGTCCGTCACCTCTGGCGGGCAGATCATCGAGAGGAGCGTGTACGACGGCTTCGACCACGTCGTGGAGTCCCAGAAGAGGGACGACACAGGTGCGATGAAGTCCACCACGTACACGTACGACCCACTCGACCGCACCACGTCCAAAACAGCGGACGGCAAGAAGACGGACTACGCGTACCTGGGCCTGTCCAACGAGGTCTTGGACGAGAGGGTCGCGGGCGAGCTGACCAAGTCGTACCAGTACAGCCCGTGGGGGGAGCGCCTGTCGCAGGTCACGCACAACGGCGACGGCACGACCGAGGACGGCTACTACGGCTACAACAGCCACACCGACGTCGAAACTCTCACAGACAACAACGGTGACACGAAGGCCACCTACGGCTACACCGCCTACGGCTCCGACGACGAGTCCGAGTTCTCCGGCATCGACAAGCCGAGCACCACGGATCCGACCAAGGAGGCCTACAACGCCTACCGCTACAACGCCAAGCGCTGGGACGCCCAGTCCGGCACCTACGACATGGGCTTCCGCGACTACAACCCGGGCCTGAACCGCTTCACCACCCGGGACATGTACAACGGTGCCCTCGCCGACATGGGCCTTGGCGCCGATCCCTTCACCGGGAACCGCTACGCCTTCACCGGCGGAAATCCCACTTCGCAGATCGAAGTCGATGGCCACACGTCGGTCGATGCCCTGTGTGGGGGAATCAGCGGGTGCAATGCCGTCACGATCGGCCGTAACGCACTTCCCGGAAAGACAGGGAACAAGACCAGTCGACACAATGCGGCCCAGGACCGTGCGATCTTGGAAATCGAAGCGCAAGCCGCAAGCATCGGGGCGACTGACTTCTCAGTGCTGCCGCCGACGAAGATTGACGGGGCGAACAAGGAGTGCATGTACCCCCGCAACGGCAATCGAGGGACACCGCGGAGGAACCGAGGACTCGCGGTTCCCGACTGCAGTGTCGGCACACCCGACATCCTCGGCTACGACGCCAAGGCCGACGTCTACTATGTCTGGGAGGTCAAGTCGGCCGGGGACGCGAGCAAGGCGGTACCCGAGGCCCAGTGGTACGTGAACCGTCTCAAGGCCCAGGGGAAAAACGCAGTCCTCGGTTGGATGATCGGCGGGCCCTATGAGGTCGGAAACGGCGACAAGGTCATGGGACCGGAGGAAGGCGCCGTCATTTACGGCAGGGACACCAACAAAAAGTTCAAGCAGATCTACAACAACAGCTCCATGGCAGCGGCGCGACAAGCCGCCGCCAGTCAGACGCCGAATCCATCGGCGGGTCCCGGACCTGGTGCATACCCAGGTACGGGTTATCAGGAGGGAGTTGGAACGAGGCCGCTGTCCAACAAGGGCGGGTGGGACCCCTTGGTCATCCCGCTGTTCACGCTGGGCGGCGCGGCAGTGGTCGCGGGCGCGGCCGTGATGGGCCCGGAAGCAGCAGTAGGCGCAGGTGCGGCCGCTCTCACAGGGTACGGGCTGGCCGCTTGATGTTCGGAACCCCCGCGAATAACATATTCGCGGGGGTTCCCGCATAATCGAAATACCTGGTGGTGTCCGTGAAGGAACTGTCCGACTTCTTGAAAGAGTTTGTAACGCCCAAGCTGAAGCCTCTTGGCTTTAGAAAGAAGGGGCAGGTATATAGGCTCGACGGTGACTCTGGGGATGTTGCCTTCATTCACTTCGCGCCCATGCGCGTTGATCCTCAGGCAGTGGTTTTTCATGCCCAGTGTTCGTTCGTTCCGGAGCCTCACTGGCAGTTCTTGAACCGGCAGTACATGGTTGCAGGAGTTCCCGAGGTAAAGGAATCGGGAGCCCTGGCGTCCTACTCTTTGATGCCGCCGGATTCGGCGGCTCATGCCCCTGCTTCGTCGGGTGTCTTCCGTACGAGATGGGCCTTTGGTGACAGGAACCGTGCCGAGGTGGGGAAGGTCCTTGGCGAAGCGCTGGTGGCCGAGGTTCCAAGGATCCGCCAACTGCTCGTCCGAGAGAACCTTCTCGCTGCGATCCAGTCGCCGGAAACGCCGTCGATTCGTCGTCGCGGGGCGCTCCAGTCGGAGTTGCTGCTCATGGTTGACGACTATCCTCCGGAGAGGATTCAGGATCTTCTCTCCAGGATGGGCGAAAACGATCCGTTCATTGGACTCTTCACCCAGTGGGTCGATATGAGACGCGATCTTCAGTCCTGACAGAATTGACGACGGTGCCGGTTCTCGTGGACCAGACCTAATTAGCAAGAAGGATCCTGGTGCCGGACGCGTGGGCACTCAACAACTCGCCGCTGTTGTCCGTCCCTCAGGTACGGCCCCTCGGATCAAATCCAGCCCAGGTCACCGAGGCGTCCACCTCGCCATTTCGCAACGCTCGGTCACAGCTCCACAAGGGGTGAGCCGGAGCCGCGGCTCGCGTGCATAGCCAGCAGGGTTGGTGCCAGTGACGACGCGGAATCAGTGTCAGTAGGCCGTGGCGGCTCGGAGCATCCGCAGGCTGTACGCCTCGTTGTCGTGTAGCTGGTCGATGCTGCCGCCGCGTCTGGCATGTGGGTGACGCCGCGCGGGCCGGCGTGGAGGGGGATTCGTTGGTTGAGGACTTCGGCATCCCATGGCCGGGTTCGGTGCATACGGACATCGTTGGACTACGCCATCGACTGCTAATGCCCGTTGTCAAGGGTGGTCCGGTTCGAGTTTCTCGCTGCCGCTTGGCCCCGGACGGCGCGGTTCTGCCGTTCAACCTTCACCCCCTTCCTCGAACGGGTGCGCAGCCATCCGTATGCTCCGGGCATGAAACTCTTCCGGCAGCGCGGCCGAAACGACGCCGGGCAGATCATGGGATCCCCCTTGGCCCAGGCCGTGGCCCTGTACCAAGCGGGGCACTTTGCTGAGGCGGAAGCCGAAGCCCACGCCGTGGCCGTGGCCCGCTCCCGGCCGCGCGACGACATGTACGCACCGTTGGCGTTGAGCATCGCCGCGCTCGCGACGGGTGCCCAGGGCCGTCATGCCGAGGCCGCGACCGCATACGACACACTGCTGCCGGTCTTCAGAAGGATCTTCGGCGCCGAACACCCGCAGACCCTGAAACTGCGCTCGGACCGCGCCCAGGCGCTCAGCGCGCTCGCCCGGTACGCCGAGTGCGAGTCAGAGTGCGCGGCTGTAGTTCGGGCCGCGACCAGCGGCACAGGGCCGGAGATGCCGCTTATCGCAGCGGCCGCCCGCAACGGACTGATATACGCCCTCAACGCGCAGAGCCGGCATCCGGAGGCCGAGGCGCTCGCTTGCGAGGCCCTCGCCGCCCATCGCGCACGAGACCGGTTCACGCTGGTCCTGCGGCTAGGACTGGCCCGGAGCCTCAACGGCCAGTCCCGCCACGAGGAGGCTCTTGGCGAGGCGGAGCGCGCCGACGAGTTGCGCCGCAGCCTGCCCGAGGAGCAGCACCGCCCGGAGACAGGAGCCGTCGAGCTGGCCATGGCCACCGCTCTCCTGGGGCTAGGACGCGGTACCGAAGCCCGCACCAGAGCAGCGGCCGCCCACGAGGCCTGCCTGGCCGCCTTCGGCCCGGACCACCGCCGCACCGGTGAAGCCCGGGCGCTGCTGGACCGCATCGACCGGGCCGCCTGACCGGGCGCACCGTGCCGGTGGTCAAGCCGCGAGAGCTGCCGGGGGCGCGAGCTGCGTAGCACCGGCCGTCGCGTAGGAGGGCCCAGAGGACGTTGACGCGGCGTCCGGCCAGGGCGAGGACGGCCTGGGTATGGCGCTTGCCCTCGGCCCGTTTGTGATCGTAGAAACGGCGAGATTCCTCGCAGTGGCGGATGCTGAACAACGCCGAGGTGTAGAAGACCCGTTGAAGGCGGCGGTTGTATCGCTGCGGGCGCCGCAGGTTGCCGTTGATCTTCCCGGAATCGCGGGGCACCGGGGCGACGCCGCCGAAGCCGGCGAGGCGGTCGGCGGTGCCGAAGACGGTCATGTCGCCGCCGGTGGCGGCCAGGAACTCGGCGCCGAGGATGACACACAGGCCGGGCATGCTGGTGATCACGTGGAAGTCACGGTGCTCGCGAAACCGGGCCTCGATCGCCTTGTCGAGCTCGGAGACCTGCTGGTTGAGGGCCAGTACCTCCTTCGCCGGCGTGTGCACCAGCTCGGCGGTCAAAGTCTCCCCGGGCAGGCTGGTGTGCTGCCGTTCGGCGGCCTGGACTGCGGTCTCGGCGAGCCGGTCGGGGTCGACGACGTGACGGTTTCGCAGCCATGTCTCCAGCCGTTCGGCACCGATCCGGCGGATGGCGGCCGGGGTCCGGTATCCGGTCAGCAAGGTGAGCGGGCCGGTGTTGGTGGGGTCCAGGGCCCGCTCCAGG
>JABFVM010000061.1 GCA_013362785.1 Streptomyces sp.
GGATCTGACAACGTTGTCCAGGCTCTATGCTCGACGCCACATCCTCATACAAACCCATGGGCCGACGCACCCCCCATGGACCGACGCGTCCTCGCGGACCGACGTACCCCCATGAACCGACGCATCCGCGCGGACGACGACAGGACAGGACCCCGCATCGTGCCCGAGGCCATCCGCCGATCCGACCGCCCCGCCGACCGTCTCTCCGGAGCCCGCTACGGCAATCGTCCGACCATGAAGGACGTCGCGGCGCGTGCCGGAGTCGGTCTGAAGACCGTCTCGCGCGTGGTCAACGGGGAGCCGGGGGTCACCCCGGAGACGGAGCGTCGTGTCCAGGAGGCCATCGACGCGCTGGGCTTTCGCCGCAACGACAGCGCGCGGGTGCTGCGCAAGGGCCGTACGGCGAGCATCGGCCTGGTCCTGGAGGATCTCGCGGACCCTTTCTACGGCCCGCTGAGCCGGGCGGTGGAGGAGGTCGCCCGGGCGCACGGCGCCTTGCTCATCAACGGCTCCAGCGCCGAGGACCCGGACCGCGAGCAGGAGCTGGCGCTCGCGCTGTGCGCGCGGCGGGTGGACGGGCTGGTGATCATTCCGGCGGGTGACGACCACCGGTACATGGAGCCCGAGCTCAAGGCGGGCGTCGCCACCGTCTTCGTCGACCGCCCGGCCGGGCAGATCGACGCCGACTGCGTCCTGTCCGACAACTACGGCGGCGCCCGGGACGGCGTCGCCCACCTGATCGCCCACGGCCACCGCCGGATCGGTTTCATCGGTGACATGCCCCGCATCCACACGGCCGCCGAGCGACTGCGCGGCTACCGGGCCGCGATGGAGGACGCGGGCATACCGGTGGAGGACTCCTGGATGTCCCTGGGTGTCACCGACCCGCAGCGGGTGCGCCGGGCGGCCGAGGAGATGCTCTCCGGGCCCTCCCCCGTCACCGCGGTCTTCGCGGGCAACAACCGGGTGACGGTCACCGTGATCCGGGTCCTCGCCGAACAGACCCGCCGGGTCGCCCTCGTCGGCTTCGACGACATCGAGCTCGCCGACCTGCTGCAGCCCGGCGTCACGGTCGTCGCGCAGGACGCGGCGGCGATCGGCCGTACCGCCGCCGAGCGGCTGTTCCGCCAGCTGGACGGGACCCTCGTCACTCCTGAACGCATCGAGCTGCCGACGCGGCTCATCACCCGCGGCTCCGGCGAGCTGCCGCCGGCGGACTGAACCGGCCATGGACGACCGCACGAGCGGGTCGTGGCTCCCTGAGGGCGGCCGCACCTTGGATGCGCTCGGCCTGGCCGAGGCGCCGCGCGATCATCCGCTGCTCTACCCCGGCACCTGGCCGTCGGACTCCGCACTCCTCGACGGGAACCGCGTGCTGCCCCTGGACCGCCTGGTGCACGACGACCGCGTGCCCGTCCTGGCGGTCGGCTCCAACGCCTCCCCCGGTCAACTCCGCCACAAGATGGACGCGTTCGGCATCGTCTCGCCCCTCCCCATGGTGAAGGCGCGGGTGACGGGCATCGAGGTGGGTGTCTCCGCGCATGTGAGCTACATGGGGTACGTGTCCGCGTCGCCGTTCCACGCGCCGGGCCATGTACGGGAGTTGTTCGTCACCTGGCTCGACGCCGAGCAGCTCGATGTGGTCGACGCGACCGAGGGCGTGGCCGCGCCGGACGGCAACTACGGCCGCGCCCGGCTGCCGGAGTCCGACGTGCGCGTCGACCTGGCGGACGGCGTCTCACTCCCGGGCGTCTTCGCCTACGTCAACCGCCATGGCGTCCTGCACGACGGCACCGGCGCGCCGCGCACCCACCCCGGCCAGCGTGCGCTGCTCACCGAACTCCTGGTGGGCTCGGCCCGGTTGAGGGAGCTGTTCGGCGTCACTCCCGAGGAGTTCTCCGCGCGGGCGCGGGCCAGCGCCGGGCTGTGCGACCGGGGCACCCGGCTGTTCGCGGAGGAGAAGCTGGTGACGGCTTCCGGACTGGAGGGACACCTCCGGCCCGGCCGGCACTGAGTTCAGCAGACCGGAAGTCCGGGCACCGGCTCGTCGTTGTTGCCGCCCTTGAGGTAGACGTCGCTGATGAAGACGTTGGTGTTGCCGTTGTCGTCGTCCGTCCTGGCCCACCAGACGTTGGTCCACTCGCCGTACGTCTCGCGGCGGCCCAGGTTCTGCTGGCAGTAGAAGTAGTTGGTGCCCGCGTTGAGGACGCCGACCTCGGTGCCGGAGGCGTTGTAGGACTTGGCGGTCCGCCAGACCTGGCAGTTGTACTTGCCGCCGCCGATGTCGGTGCAGGCCGGGGCCTGTGTGCTGCCGCCCCCGCCGGTGGTTCCCCCGCCGCCCGTGGTGCCGCCCCCGCCGGTGCTGCCTCCGCCGCCCGTCGTGTCGCCACCGCCGCCCGTGGTACCACCGTCGGTGCCGCCCCCGCCGGAGCCGGAGGTCTTGGTCGGGGAGGAGGTGGTGGGCCCGTCGGTCGGCTCGCTTCCGGCCGATCGGCTGGGCGACTTCGTGGCGTCGGGCGACTTCTTGTCGTCCTTGTCGGTCAGTCCGGCCTCGCCCGACTCGTCGGCGTCGGGGCTGCCGTTCGCCTCCTGGGACGCGCCCGGCGAGCTCTCGGACGCGTTGGTCTGCGCCTTGTCCTTGGTGCCGCCCGTGTTGTTCACCAGGGCGACCGTGACCCCGGCCGCCGCGAGGACGACGACGACAGCCACGGCGGCGAGCAGGGCGCGGCCCTTGCGCCGGGTGGGCGGGGTCAAGGAGGAGGTGACCATCGGGCCGGTGGAGGCCTGGTCCGGCGACTGCGAGGTGGGGCCGCCGAAGCCGGACTGCGGGTGACCGGAGTACGGCTGAGCGGACTGCGGCCCGCCGAACTGCGGTTGGCCGGGCTGCGGTTGGCCGGGCTGCCCAGGTGCGCTGCCGAACGGCGAGGCGGGCGGCTGTCCGGCGGTGCCGTGTCCCGGTACGCCCGGGCCGGGCTGTCCGGCGGCTCCGAAGCCCTGTACCGGCGGCGCGCCCTGGACCTGGCCGGGAGTCGCGGGGCCCTGCGCGCCCTGTCCCGCGGCCCCGAAGCGAGGCGCCCCGGGGAGGTCGGAGGCGGGCACGCCCTGGACGGGAGTGTCGTTGCCCTGCGCTCCCGGCACGCCCTGGGGCTGACCGCCGTACGCCTGTCCGGCGGGGGCCGTCGGGCCGGGCTGCGCCTGTCCGGCGGGGCTCGCGGTGGCCGGCGGTCCTACGGCGGGCGGTACCGGCGGGACGCTGCGCTCCGTCTCGCCGGGGCCGGTGCTCTCCGGTCCGCGCAGGGCCGCCGTCGGGGCGTCCGTGCCGTCCGAGTCCGCCACCGCCTGGAGGAGTTCGCGTGCCTCGCCGGCCTCGGGGCGGGACTCGGGCCGCTTGTCCATCAGCCGCTGGAGGACGGGGCCGAGGGGGCCGGCGTGCGCGGGCTCGGGGAGGGGCTCGCTGACGATCGCGGTGAGCGTGGAGAACGTCGACGTACGGCGGAAGGGCGCGGAGCCCTCCACCGCCGCGTACAGCGTGGCGCCCAGGGCCCAGACGTCCGAGGAGGGGCCCGGATCGGATCCTTGGGCGCGCTCGGGGGCCAAGTAGTCCAGGGAGCCGACGAGATGGCCGGTGCGGGTCAGGTTGGTGGCCGAGCCGTCGCCCGGATCCTCCATGGTCGCGATGCCGAAGTCGGTGAGCACGACGCGGCCGGAGGTCTCCAGCAGGATGTTGCCGGGCTTGACGTCACGGTGCAGGACGCCGGCGCGGTGGGCGGCGGCCAGCGCGTCCATGACCTTGGCGCCGATCGCGGCCGCCTCACGCGGGTCGAGAGTGCCTCGCTCACGCAGTACGGCTTCCAGGGACGGGCCGTCGACCAGCTCCATCACGATCAGCGGGCGTCCGTCGACCTCGGCCACGTCGTGCACCGCCACGACGCCGGGATGCCGCACCCGGGCCGCCGCGCGGGCCTCGCGCTGCATCCGCAGTCGCAGATCGGCCAGTTCGGGGCCGTCGGCGTCGCTGTAGGTGCGCAGTTCCTTGACGGCGACCTCACGGCCGAGGACCTCGTCGACAGCCCGCCAGACCACGCCCATGCCGCCGCGCCCGAGCTGTGCCAGGACGCGGTAACGCCCGGCCAGCAGGCGTCCGGCCTCGTCGGTCTGTCCGTTCTCCCCCGATGCCACCGCTGCCCCGTTCCTGTGACACGTCAATGCGTGCGTACAGACTAAGGGGCGGCGGTGACAACGCCGGCCTGCCGTGGCGCCTGTGAATGCCCCCGCTACTGGGCCGATACCGTCAGATCGCCGCGCCGGGGCGCCGCGAATCCCTCCAGATCGACGCGGGTCAGGCCGGTGAGCCGGGCGACCTCGGCGATGTCGAGGGCGCCGCAGTCCAGGCCACGCAGCAGATAGCCACTGAGCGCCTTGGCGGTGGCGGGCTCGTCCATGACGTCGCCGCCGGCCCGGTTGGCGTAGCGGGCGAGGCGGGCCGCAGCCTGCTCAAAACCTTCACGGTAGAAGGCGAAGACGGCGGCGTACCGGGTCGGGATGTGGCCGGGGTGCATGTCCCAGCCCTGGTAGTAGGCGCGGGCGAGGGCCCGGCGGGTGAGGCCGTAGTGCAGTCGCCAGGCGTCGTGGACCTTCGCGGTCGGGCCGACCGGCAGGACGTTCGTCGAGCCGTCCGAGACGCGTACGCCGGTGCCGGCCGCCGCGACCTGCATGATCGCCTTGGCGTGGTCGGCGGCCGGGTGGTCGCTGGCCTGGTAGGCGGCGGAGACGCCGAGGCAGGCGCTGTAGTCGAAGGTGCCGTAGTGCAGGCCCGTGGCGCGGCCCTCGGCGGCCTGGATCATCCGGGCGACGGTGGCGGTGCCGTCGGTGGCGAGGATGGACTGGCTGGTCTCGATCTGGATCTCGAAGCCGATCCGGCCGGGCTCAAGCCCACGCGCCTTCTCGAACTCCTCCAGCAGCCGCACCATGGCGGTGACCTGCTCGGGGTACGTCACCTTGGGCAGCGTGAGCACCAGCCCGTCGGGCAGGCCGCCGGCCTCCATCAGGCCGCTGAGGAAGATGTCGAGGGTGCGGATGCCCCGGTCGCGGACGGGCGCCTCCATGCACTTCATCCGGATGCCCATGTACGGCGCCGCGGTGCCGTTCTCGTAGGCCTCCGCGATCAGCCGTGCCGCGCGGGCGGCGGCCTCGTCCTCCTCGGCGTCGGGCCGGGGGCCGTAGCCGTCCTCGAAGTCGACGCGCAGGTCCTCGATGGGCTCGCGCTCCAGCTTGGCGCGCACGCGCGCGTGGACCGGCTCGGCGAGTTCGTCGGACAGGCCGAGGACGGCGGCGAGGGACGCGGCGTCCGGGGCGTGCTCGTCGAGCAGCGCGAGGGCCTGGTCGCCCCAGGAGCGGAGGGTGTCGGCGGCGAAGACGTCACCGGGGACGTAGACGGTGTGGACGGGCTGACGGGTGCCGGGGTCGCCGGGGTAGCGGCGCTCCAGCTCGGCGTCGACCGGGGCGAGGGAGGCGCTGATCTCCTCGCTGACGGCGCCCGCGAGGCTCGTCGCCACCTTCTCCTGCTGGCCCTGACCCATTCCTACATCCTCCTGTTTTCCGCCATACGGAATCAACTATCCGTAGAATGAAGTTATCCGGGGACCTTCCGACTGGTCAACACCATGTCCACGGGGAGCCACTCCACCATCTCGCCATGTTCACGCTCATCTCAGGACGCGCTATCACACTTTCATAAGCATGCCTCGCACGACTCGTCCGGCAGTTCCCACCGAAGGAGTCCGAAGTGCCGAACCACAGCCGAGTCACGCGCCGTCTGGGCCTGAGGATCGCGTTGGCCGCCGCGGTCACCGCGCCCCTCTCCAGCACAGCACTGCCCATCTCCGCGGCCTCGGCGGGTGAGCGTCCGTCCCGCCGGCATCTCCAGGCCATGTCGTTCAACCTGCGGTTCGCGAGCACCACGGAGCCCAACAGCTGGACCGTGCGCAGACCGGTGATGCGCGAGCTGCTGCGCCGCGAGGCCCCGCACGTCATAGGCACCCAGGAGGGAGTCTTCTCGCAGCTGCTCGACATCGATGCCGACCTCGGCCCGCGCTACGACTGGATAGGCACCGGCCGCCTGCACGGCAGCCGCGACGAGTCCATGGCCGTCTTCTACGACTCCCACCGGCTGCGCCCGACCGAGTACGACCACTTCTGGCTCTCCGACGCCCCGGACGTGATCGGCTCCAACACCTGGGGTGCGGCCTTCCCCCGTATGGTCACCTGGGTCCGTTTCCGTGATCTCGCCGACGGCGGGCGGGAGTTCTACGTCCTCAACACGCACTTCGACCATGTCAGCCAGTTCGCCCGCGTGCGCAGCGCCCGGCTCATCGCCGAGCGGATCGCCGGGTTCGACCGCTCGCTGCCGGTCGTGGTGACCGGTGACTTCAATGTCGCCGCCCACAAGAACGCGGTGTACGACACCCTGCTCGGCTCCGGTCTCGTCGACACCTGGGACAGCGCGCGCGAGCGCAGCGCGCTGTACGGGACCTTCCACGGCTACAAGCCGCTGAAGCCGGACGGCGACCGCATCGACTGGATCCTGAGCACGCCCGGCGTCACGGCGCACCGGGCGGTGATCAACACGTTCGCCGAGGACGGCCAGTTCCCGAGCGATCATCTGCCCGTGCAGGCGTTTCTGAGCCTGGGATGACACGAGGCCCCCATGACCGTGGGCACGGTCATGGGGGCCTCGCTGCGCCTGGGCGGGATCAGCCCTTGCGGGTCTTGATCTCCTCGGTCAGGGCCGGGACGACGTCGAAGAGGTCGCCGACGACGCCGTAGTCGACCAGCTCGAAGATCGGGGCCTCGGCGTCCTTGTTGATCGCCACGATCGTCTTCGAGGTCTGCATACCGGCACGGTGCTGGATCGCGCCGGAGATGCCGGAGGCGATGTACAGCTGCGGCGAGACCGACTTGCCGGTCTGGCCGACCTGGTTGGTGTGCGGGTACCAGCCCGCGTCCACCGCGGCACGCGAGGCACCGACGGCCGCACCGAGGGAGTCGGCGAGCGCCTCGATGATCGCGAAGTTCTCCGCGCCGTTGACGCCACGGCCACCGGAGACCACGATCGCGGCCTCGGTCAGCTCCGGACGCCCGGTCGACTCACGCGGCGTACGCGCGGTCACCTTGGTACCGGTGGCGGCGGCGGAGAAGGTCACGGCGAGCGCCTCGACCGCACCGGCGGCCGGGGCGGCCTCCACGGCGGCCGAGTTCGGCTTGACCGTGATGACCGGGGTGCCCTTGGAGACACGGGACTTGGTGGTGAAGGACGCGGCGAACACCGACTGGGTGGCCACCGGACCCTCGTCGCCGGCCTCCAGGTCGACGGCGTCGGTGATGATGCCGGAGCCCAGACGCAGCGCCAGACGGGCGGCGATCTCCTTGCCCTCGGCGGAGGACGGCACCAGCACGGCGGCCGGGGAGACGGCCTCGACGGCGGCCTGGAGGGCGTCGACCTTCGGGACGACCAGGTAGTCGGCGTACTC
>JABFVM010000411.1 GCA_013362785.1 Streptomyces sp.
CGTGCGCCTGCCAGCCCCAGAAGTGGTCGCCGGTGCGGCCCCAGCCGGTCTGCACCTCGTCGGCGATCCACAGGATGCCGCGCTCGGCGAGTACGTCGCGGAAGGCGGCGTACAGCCCGTCCGGACCCGAGGTGAAGCCGCCGACGCCCTGGATGGGTTCGGCGATGAGGGCGGCGGGTGGACGGGTGTGGCCGAGGAGGTCGGTCAGGTCCTCGACGCAGGCGGCGATGAAGTCCTCGTCGCTCAGGTGCGCGTACGGACCACGGGTGCGCACTCCGCCGTGGACGTACAGCGTCTGCAGCGGCGACAGCGAGGTCGGCGACCAGCCGCGGTTGCCGGTGATGCCGACCGCGCTGAAGGAGCGGCCGTGGTAGCTGTTGCGCATCGCGAGGATCGTGTTGCTCTGCCGGTAGGTCGTCGCGAGCAGCAGGGCGGTGTCGTTGGCCTCGGTGCCGGAGGTGGTGAAGAAGACGCGGGCGTCCGGGATGCCGCTCAACTGGGCGATGCGCTCGGCGAGTTCGACCATCGGCCGGTTGAGGTACAGGGTGGAGGAGTGGATGATCCGCCCGGCCTGCTCGCTCACCGCCTTCGTCACCTCGGGCAGCGCGTGCGCGGTCATCGTGGTGAGGATGCCGCCGAAGAAGTCGAGGTACCGGTTGCCCTCGGCGTCCCACACGTGGCGGCCCTCGCCGTGGGTGATCTCCAGCGGCTCCTCGTAGTAGAGGGCGAGCCAGTCCGGCATGACGGCGCGGTGGCGTCCCAGCAGGTCCTTGGTCACGGCTGCACCAGTCCTTCGTAGGCGTCGGGGCGGCGGTCGCGGTAGAAGGCCCACTGCTGCCGCACTTGCTCGATCAGGTCGAAGTCGAGGTCGCGCACGACGAGTTCCTCGCTCTTGTCGCTGGCGGCCTCGCCGACAACCTGCCCACGCGGGTCGACGAAATAGCTCGTTCCGTAGAAGTCGTTGTCGCCGTACGGCTCCTGTCCGACGCGGTTGATCGCGGCGACGAAGTACTCGTTGGCGACGGCCGCGGCAGGCTGCTCCAGCTGCCACAGGTAGGACGACAGACCGCGCGAGGTGGCCGACGGGTTGTACACCAACTGGGCGCCGTTGAGCCCGAGTTGCCGCCAGCCCTCGGGGAAGTGCCGGTCGTAGCAGATGTAGACGCCCACCTTCCCGACGGCGGTGTCGAAGACCGGCCATCCGACATTGCCCGGCTTGAAGTAGTACTTCTCCCAGAAGCCCTTGACCTGCGGGATGTGGTGCTTGCGGTACTTGCCGAGGTAGCTGCCGTCGGCGTCGATCACGGCGGCGGTGTTGTAGTAGAAGCCCGACTGCTCGACCTCGAAGACCGGCACCACGACCACCATGCCGGTCTCGCGGGCCAGCTCCCGCATCCGGCGCACGGTGGGCCCGTCGGGGACCGGCTCGGCCCAGCTGTAGTGCTCCGGCTCCTGGACCTGACAGAAGTAGGGGGCGTTGAAGACCTCCTGGAAGCCGATGATCTTCGCGCCCTGCCGGGCCGCCTCCCGGGCGTGCTCCTCGTGTTTCGCCACCATGGACTCGGTGTCGCCGGTCCAGGTGGCCTGGACCAGTGCGGCGCGTACGACGTTGGCCATGAGCTGCTCCTTCGACGGGACGTCAGAGCCTCTACGCCCGTAGAGGGGGCCGTAGAGGCTTGAAAGTAAGCCCCCGGAACAGCCTTGCCAAGACCATCGTCGTTAACCCGCTGAGTCGATCACGTTTCACCCTCCAGTGGGTGAGGGATGGGGCCGGTGGGACGGGTGTCCCGGCCTGGTGCGGTGCACCCGGCACCCCGCCGCTCAGGCCGTGAAGCCCGCCACCCGCAGCGCGTGGACGAGATCCCAGTGGCGCTCGTCCGAGACGCCCTGAGCGGCCTCCAGGAGGAGCGGTACGAGGGTCCGCGGCTCCGGCGCGACGCTGCGGGCGGCCTCCTCCGGGGTGCGGACCCGGACGTACGCGTCGAGCAGCGCCCGCACCTCGCGGTGCCGTCCCTCGCCGACCAGCCCGAGCACGGCCTGTCCGATCTCGTTCGCAGGCCGCGCCACTCCCTGCCGCAGGATCTGCTCCCCGTCGCCGGCCCGCCCGGCCGCGGTCAGCGCGTCGGCGGCGGCGACGAGCCGCTGGGCCGGCAGCGAGGCGGCCTCCCACAGCAGGGTCGCCCAGTCGGCGCCGAGCCCGGCACGCTCCATGTCGGCCGCGAGCGCCGGAAAGCGGACGGCGGGCCAGTACGCGGCCTCCACCAGCAGCACATGCGCCTCACCGCCGCGCCCCTCGGCCCGCAGCCGCACCATCGTCTGCACGGTCCGGGCCACCTCCCGCCGCTCCTCCGCCCCCATCACCTCGACCTGCGGCTCCACCGTCCCCACCGGCACCTCGTCGGCGGCCCCGGCGAACCGGGCCCCGCGCGGAGTACGGCGCCCGGAGACGGGCTGCGCGGGGAGGGTGGGGAGGACGGGTTCTGCGGTCGGCGGTACGACGACGGGTGCGGCCTCCGCGGCCTCCTCCTCGACCATCCCGGCGAACCGGGCACTGCCTCGGCGACGTTTGCGCTGCTTGGGGGTGGGAGCGGGATCGGGATCGGGGGTGGCCGACGGGGCCCGGGGGTGGTCGCCAGGCGCGGTGCGGGCGGGGGTGTGCGGGGCCTGCGGCCGCTCGGACGGTGCCGGCGCCGCGGCCGGGGTGGTCCGAGCCATGTGGTCCAGGGGGTGCCCGGCGATGCGCTCCGGGCCCTGCGGATGCTGCCGAGCAGTCGTCCCGTGCCCCTCGAACCAGTCCCCCGCGCCGGCCGGCGCCTGCGCGTCGCGCAGAGGCGACTCACCGCGGAGTCCGGCCTGCCCGGAGCCCGCCGCGCCGAACCCCCCGTCCCCGAGATACCGGCCGTCCCCGCCCTCGACGCCCCCGGCCTGGTGGTCGCTGAACCCTTCATCGCCGAACCGGTCATCGACGCGGAACACATCCCCCTCCCCCACCCGGTCCCGACGTATCGCCTCGGCACGGCCGCCGGCCGCCCGTCGGTCCAGGTCGGTCATCCGGGCCCGGAGTTCCGCGCATCGGGCGGTCGCGCGTTCATGGTCGTCGCGGGCCCAGGCGAGGTCGAGGCGGACGGCGTCGGCCTCCTCGCGGCTGGTGGCGGAGGCGAGCGAACGGCCCAGTTCCGCGTGCCGTTCGGCGGCGTACCGCTGTTCGCGGAGCATGACGTCGAGCCGGTCCCCGAGGGCGTCGCGGCCGCCTGGGCGGGCGTCGTACGCGGCAAGGGCGGCGGTGTGCAGGGCGCGGGCGCGCTCCGTCTCGGGGCCGGCGCCGCCGGGGCCGTACTGGGCGGCGAGGTCGTGCAGGAGGGACTCCAGCACGTCCCAGGGCGGCACCTCACGTCCGGCGAGGCAGGCCTGCATGCCCTCGGGGTCGCGCTGCCAGAACACCCCGCACCAGCCGCCGCCCTGATCCAGGCGCGCCAGCAGGCTGTCCAGGTAGTTCACGAACTCCCGCACCCGAGCTGGGAGTTGATCCACTGACATCTCAACTCCCGCCAGACCGGAGTACTCCGATCCGCAAGGCAACACGAGCCATGTTACGAACGCGCTACGGGAGGTTTTCGAACTGAACGCAGAGTACGCCTCAGCTGCCGGAACGTGACGTGCGCAGCCTCAGGCGGCAGCCTCGGCGATCGGCGTGCAGCGTCCGGCGATCTCGTCCATGGACAGCCCGAGGGCCCCCGCGAGTGCGGCGACCGTGAAGAAGGCCGGGGTGGGAGCACGCCCCGTCTCGATCTTGCGCAGTGTCTCGGCGGAGATGCCGGCGTTCGCCGCGACCTCCGCCATGCTGCGGCCCGCGCGGGCCTCGCGGAGCAACCGGCCGAGCCGTTCGCCGCGTTCGCGCTCTTCGGGGGTGAGAGGGGTGCGCACCATGACGCCCATTCTAATACCGCTCCCGAACACCCCCCACGACACTCCCCATGACGCATCCCCCATTCAAATACCGGTATAGTAATTGGCATGGTGGAACTGAAGACGGACACGTCGATCGATGCGATGTACGAGACCGGACAGGTCGTCGGCCAGGCCCTCACGGCCGTGCACAAGGCCGCCGAGGTGGGGGTTTCCCTGCTGGAGCTGGACGAGGTCGCGCGCGAGGTGCTGCGCGGCGCGGGGGCGGCCTCGCCCTTCCTCGGCTACCGCCCCTCCTTCGCCCCCACCCCGTTCCCCGCCGTCATCTGCGCCTCCGTGAACGACGCGATCGTGCACGGCATCCCGACCGGCTACCGCCTGCGCGACGGCGACCTGGTCTCCATCGACTGCGGCGCCGAACTGGGCGGCTGGGCGGGTGACTCGGCGATCAGCTTCACCGTCGGCAGGGCCCGCCCGGCGGACGTACGGCTGATCGAGACGGCGGAGCGGGCGCTGGCGGCGGGCATCGGGGCGGCCGTGGTCGGCAACCGTATCGGCGACATCGCGCACGCGATCGGCTCGGTGTGCCGGACCGCCGGGTACGGCATCCCGGACGGCTTCGGCGGGCACGGCATCGGCCGCAAGATGCACGAGGACCCCGGGGTGCCGAACGAGGGACGTCCGGGCCGGGGCATGCCGCTGCGGCACGGCATGGTCCTCGCCATCGAGCCGATGGTCATCGCGAGCGGCAGGGACGGCTACCACGCGGCGCCGGACGGCTGGACCCTGTGCACGAACGACGGCTCCCGCGCGGCCCACGCGGAGCACACGGTGGCGATCACGGACGCCGGGCCGCGGATCCTGACGGCGCGCTGAGCCGCGCCCCAATGGCCCAGAAGCCCCCGCGTTCCCTGGAGGTGCCCCCGGCCACCGTTCGTGCGAAGGTGTTCTACGAACGCGCGGCCAGGTGTAACCGGCGTCCGGCCGGGTTACCCGACTCCGGCACGTCGATCAGCGAGGGCGACCCTGCCCGCGCAGGGACGCCGGATGGGAACGCCATGACCAGCGGTTTCAATGGTGGTCCGGAAGACTACGACCCCTTCGGGGAGTTCCTCGCCCGTTTCTTCGGCGGACCACGCCCCGGCCCCCGCCAGATCGACATCGGCCGTCTGCTCAGCCAGCCGGCCCGGGAACTGGTGCGCGGCGCCGCTCAGTACGCCGCCGAGCACGGTAGCCGCGATCTGGACACCCAGCATCTGCTGCGCGCCGCGCTGTCCGCGGAACCGACCCGGACCCTGCTCACCCGGGCGGGCGCGGACCCGGACTCGCTGGCGACGGAGATCGACGAGCGCACGGGCCCGGTCCAGCACCCGCCGGGCGAGGCCCCGCCGCCGACCTCGCTCTCCCTCACGCCCGCCGCCAAGCGCGCCCTGCTGGACGCGCACGACCTGGCCCGCGCGCGGGGCGCCGGCTACATCGGCCCGGAGCATGTGCTCAGCGCCCTCGCCGCGAATCCCGACTCCGCCGCCGGGCACATCCTGAACGCGGCCCGCTTCGCCCCCTCGGGCATGCCGCCCGAGGCACCGGACACCGAGCGGCCCCGGCCCCGCAGCGACCAGCGCCCGCGCGTCGACGGCGGTACGCCCACCCTCGACAAGTACGGCCGCGACCTCACCGACCTCGCCCGCCAGGGCCGTATCGACCCGGTGATCGGCCGGGACGAGGAGATCGAGCAGACCATCGAGGTGCTCTCCCGGCGCGGCAAGAACAACCCGGTGCTGATCGGCGACGCGGGCGTCGGCAAGACGGCGATCGTGGAGGGCCTCGCCCAGCGGATCGCCGACGGCGACGTGCCCGACGTGCTCAGTGGTCGCCGGGTGGTCGCCCTCGACCTGACGGCCGTGGTCGCGGGCACCCGCTACCGGGGCGACTTCGAGGAGCGCCTCACCAACATCGTGGGCGAGATCCGCTCGCACTCCGACCGACTGATCGTCTTCATCGACGAGTTGCACACCGTCGTGGGCGCCGGGGGCGGCGGCGAGGGCGGGTCCATGGACGCCGGGAACATCCTCAAACCGGCCCTCGCGCGCGGCGAACTGCACATCGTCGGCGCGACCACCCTGGAGGAGTACCGCAGGATCGAGAAGGACGCGGCGCTCTCCCGCCGCTTCCAGCCGATCCTCGTCCCCGAGCCGACCAGCGGCGACGCCATCGAGATCCTGCGCGGCCTGCGCGACCGCTACGAGGCCCACCACCAGGTCCGCTACACCGACGAGGCGCTGGTCGCCGCCGTCGAGCTGTCCGACCGCTATCTCACCGACCGCCGCCTGCCGGACAAGGCGATCGACCTGATCGACCAGGCGGGCGCCCGGGTACGGCTGCGCGCGCGGACCAAGGGCACGGACGTACGGGCCATGGAGCGCGACGTCGAGCAGCTCACCCGGGACAAGGACCAGGCGGTCGCCGACGAGCAGTACGAGCAGGCGACCCAACTGCGGGACCGTATCGCTGAGTTGAAGCAGCGCATCGCGGACGCCTCCGGTGACGAGGAGGTCGACGAGGGCCAGCATCTGGAGGTCACCGCCGAGGCCATCGCGGAGGTCGTGTCCCGGCAGACCGGCATCCCGGTGAGCAGCCTCACCGAGGAGGAGAAGGACCGGCTGCTCGGCCTTGAGGAGCATCTGCACGAGCGGGTCGTCGGACAGGACGAGGCGGTGCGCGTGGTCTCCGACGCGGTGCTGCGCTCCCGGGCCGGACTCGCCGACCCCGACCGGCCGATCGGCAGCTTCCTCTTCCTGGGCCCGACCGGTGTCGGCAAGACCGAGCTGGCCCGGGCGCTCGCCGAGGCACTGTTCGGCAGCGAGGAGCGGATGGTCCGCCTCGACATGAGCGAGTACCAGGAGCGGCACACCGTCAGCCGCCTGGTCGGCGCCCCGCCCGGCTATGTCGGGCACGAGCAGGCCGGCCAGCTCACCGAGGTCGTACGCCGGCATCCGTACTCGCTGCTGCTGCTCGACGAGGTGGAGAAGGCCCACCCCGACGTCTTCAACATCCTGCTCCAGGTCCTGGACGACGGCCGGCTGACCGACTCCCAGGGCCGGACCGTCGACTTCACCAACACGGTCATCGTGATGACCAGCAACCTGGGCTCCGACGCGATCAGCCGGGGCGGCTCCGGGATCGGGTTCGGCTCGGGCGCCGGGGAGGCCGACGAGGAGGCGTGGCGGGAGCGGGTGCTGCGGCCGTTGCGCGACCACTTCCGGCCCGAGTTCCTCAACCGCATCGACGAGATCGTGGTCTTCCGCCAGCTGACCCACGACCAGTTGGAGCGGATCACCAATCTGCTGCTGGACAAGACCCGCCGGCTGCTGCACGCGCAGGGCGTCGCGGTCGACTTCACCGCCACGGCCGTCGACTGGCTCTCCGAGCGCGGCTACCAGCCCGAGTACGGCGCCCGCCCGCTGCGCCGCACCATCCAGAAGGAGGTCGACAACCAGCTCTCCCGGCTCCTCCTGGACGGCCGGATCGGCGCGGGCGGCCGGGTCACGGTGGACGTGGAGAGCGGGCGGCTCGCCTTCCGCACGGAGGACCTGCCGCCCGCCCCTGAGCTCTGA
>JABFVM010000353.1 GCA_013362785.1 Streptomyces sp.
AAGTCACTAGGAGAGTGTCAGGTCCGTCGTGATGGTTTCCCAGAGGGCGTCGAACCACTTCTGGGATTCCTCCACGAACGCGGCGTCACGCTGTCCGGCCTGTCGTACGAAGGAGAAGAGCAGGGACTGGGAGCCCAGGGCGTCGTACATGTCCAGGGTCCGGCTCTCGTACTCCTCCTGGCGTTCGGTGAGGACGTAGTAGCCGATCAGCGCTTCGTCGCCGTTGAGGAGGTAGAGCTTGACCGGCGGGGTGAACGGCAGGGCGCGGAAGGTGACACGGACGTCGATGCCGTGTGTCGCGCGCACGGCCTGGAGGTTGTGCCGCAGCACCTGGGCCTGGGCGTTGCGCATCTCCAGCCACCGCTTGTGGACCGGGTCGTCGTCCTCCCGGCCCTCCACCAGTACCGGGAACGCGAGATGGATGTCCCGCGACGGCAGCAGGATGCGGGCCTCGATCGACTCGGGGCGGATCGAGCCCTCGTGGATCTGGCGGAGCGGCTCACCGAGGGCCAGCATCAGGGTCTCGGAGGTGTGGCATACGACGTCCACGCGGACGTGCGGTGCGGCGAAGGCCTCCCCCAGCCGGGGGGCCAGCCCGACCATCGTCGGCTGCGGGGCGCCCCGGGTGGGGGCCGGGAGGGCGATGCGCGGCGGGCTGCCCTTGCTGACGTTGGTGAGGAGACCGTCCTCCTGGAGCGCGCGCAGGGCCTGGCGTACGGCGCCTCGCTCGACGCCGAACTCCTCGGCCAGTTCGGCCTGGGTGGGCAGGCGGTCGCCCGCCTTGAGCTCTCCGACGCGGATCCGTTCCCGCAGGATGTCCGCGATCTCCTGGGGCGAGAGTCTCCTGCTGCCGTTCACTGCCACGTTCTCCTGAGTCACGACCAAACGCTACAACTCGCATCTATCTGGCGGGAGTTGTTTGAGGGTTGTTTCAAAGTAGGGGCCAAGTGGGGACAACTTAGTCAGAGTTGGTTGCAAGTTGGTTCGAGTTGGCGGAAGTAATCCTTCCATCCCCAGGATCCTGAAGGAGGAAACACCGATGCCCGTCCTCGCGCTCCTCTCCGCCGTCTTCGTCGTCGGCGTCGAACAGACCCTCCAGTGGAAGTACGGAACCACCGGCATCATCGGCCTGCTGCTGCTCACGATAGGCATCAAGGCCAAGAACCCCGCCATCAGTTCGATGGGGGCCGTCGTCCTCGCGATCCTGGTCTCGGGGCCCGCCCTGTGAGTCATGCGCGCCCCAGGAGTAGCCATGCGCGCCGCACCGACGACGAACACCCAGGTCAAACGCTGTGGGAGACGATCAGCTCGTGAGCACCAGCTCCGAACTGATCGTCTCCCACAGTGCGTTGAACCACACATGCGACTGCTCCACGAACGTCGTGTCCCGCAGCGCGGCCCCCTGCTCGAAGGCGAACAGCATCGACTGGATGCCCGGGGCGTCGTACATCTCCAGGTGCCGGTGGTCGATCTCCACCTCGCTGCGGGCCACCGTGTAGTAGGCGAAGAGCGCCTCCGCGCCGTTGAGCAGGTACAGCTTCACCGGCGGAGTGAACGGCAGCGCCCGGAAGCTGACCTGGACATCGATGCCGTGCGTGGCACGCAGCGCCAGCAGATTGTGCCGGAGCACCTGGCCCTGGGCGTTGCGCTGGGCCAGCCAGCGGCGCCGTAACTGTTCGTCGTCGTCGGCCGAGTCGCCCACCGGGGTCGGGAAGGCGAGCGGGATGTCGCGGCTCGGCAGCAGGACGCGGACGTCGATCTTGGCCGGATTCAGCTGTCCGACGTGGATCTGGCGGAGCGGTTCGCCGATGGCGAGCGTGAGGGAGACCGAGGTCAGGCACAGGGCGTCGATCTCGACATGCGGGGCCGCGAAGGCGGCGGCGATACGCGGGGCGAGGGCCACCATGGTGGACTGCGGCGGGGCTCCGGGGCCGGTCAGCGCCGTTTTGCCGAGGTCGGGAGCGACGGTGGCCGGCGCCCCCTTGGACACGTTGGTGAGCAGGTGCTCCGACTGCAGAATGCGCAGGGCCTGCCGTACGGCTCCGCGCTCGATGCCGAATTCATCGGCCAGCTTGGCCTGGGTGGGCATGCGCTGACCGGGCCGCAACTCGCCCGAGGTGATCCGGGCGCGCAGCTCGTCGGCCACCTCCCGGTGTGACTTCTGTGGCCGCTGTGACCTCTTCCGTCCATTGACGGAGGCGTGTTTCGGCTCCACGACCAAACACTACAACTTCCCGCCATCTTTAGGCAGTTCCGGGGAAGGTGGTTATGAGACGCTTCCAAGCGGTCATAAGTACAGTGAAGTTGGTCGCCAACTTCAACAACATGGTCAAACTTCAGGAAGGTTGGCCATCCGAGTCGGCCTCAGGTTCGGCTGGCCGGGCTCCCTTCCGGAGGGGAGCCGGGAGCCCGGTCGGTCAGCACAGTCACAACTTCACAGCGACAACTGAACATCGACGGCACAGCCACAACTGAACAGCTCGCTACGGATGAGCAGAACGAATGAGCACAACGGATAAGCAGACCTGTCGTCGGCAGGGAGGAGGACGGAAAGGATGTCCGGGCACCGAGGCCGCCCGGACGTACGAAGCGGGGCGTCGGCCATCTGGGCGACGCCCGCTCGTTCTTCTCGGCTACGTCAGCAGGTCGTCCACCTGGGCCTCGCCGTCCCGGTAGCGGCGCGCGATCTCCGCGCTGCAGTCGTCGGCCGTCCGCTGCAACCGCTGGCGGCGCCGCGACACCTGCTGCTCGTAGCGCACGAGCCGCCCCATCGCGGTGTTCAGCTCGACGTCCGTACGTGCCTCCAGGTCGGACAGTTCGACCTCCGCCAGCATCTCCGCCGCCAGCAGCCGGTACTCCTCGCTCTGCGGGGTGCCCAGGGTCACATGGCGGGCCGAGGAGCGGTGGCGGGCCGGTGCGTCGGTCAGGATCTCCGGGAGACGGTCCACGACGGACGCCGCCCCGGCCGGGGAGCGGCGCGCCAGCTCCGCCCGCAGGATGTCGATCCGTCCCTGCAGCAGACGTCGTACATAACTCAGGTCCGCCTCGTCGCGCTGGGCGTCGCGGCGCAGGGTGCGCAGCTCCGGCAGGCTGAGTACGGTCAGATCGTGCTCGGGCGGTTCCACGGGCAGCCGTGGACCCGGGCCCGGGTCGTCGGCGGTGCGTTGTGTGGGCGGGCGGATGCCGTCCAGGTTGACCGCCTGGTTCAACACGACAGCCGCAGGCGGCTGCCCGGTACTCGGTGTGCTCATGTGCCTCTACCGTCCCCTCGACCGGCGCGTGGAAGCATGGTGCCATCCCAACTGGCCGCTATGTGACCGAGTGCCCACGAACAGCCCCAGATGGGGGGTTAAGGAAACAAAAAGAAGCCTCTTACGAAGCACTCCCGCGCACACGGCATGATGGCGGCATGCGAGCTGTGGTGCAGAGAGTGGACGGCGCGAGCGTCGTCGTGGACGGCGAGACGGTCGGGGAGATCAGCGGCGAGGGACTGTGCGTCCTGGTCGGGGTGACCCATGAGGACACCAAGGAGAAGGCCGCCCAACTCGCCCGCAAACTCTGGTCGATCCGCATGCTGCACGACGAGAGGTCCTGCAGCGACATCGACGCCCCGCTCCTCGTCATCAGCCAGTTCACCCTCTACGGCGACGCCCGCAAGGGCCGCCGCCCCACCTGGAACGCCGCCGCCCCCGGCGACGTCGCCGAGCCCCTGGTCGATGAGGTCGTCGCCCAACTCCGCGCCCTCGGCGCGACGGTGGCGACGGGCCGTTTCGGCGCCAGGATGCGGGTGTCCCTGACGAACGACGGCCCGTTCACCGTGCTGCTGGAGATCTGACCGCTGGAGATCTGACCGCCGGAGATCCAGCCGCCGGAGATCCAGTCGTACGACAGGCCCTACGGCTCGACGACCACTTCCTGCGCGGCCGCGGTGTCTCCGGCCAGGAGCCTCGCGTCCAGCGGCACGTTCCGCTTGACCAGCGCGAGGGCGACCGGGCCGAGTTCGTGGTGGCGGACGGACGTCGTGATGAAGCCGATCTTGCGGCCGTCGGGGTCCTCGTCGGCCAGCCGGAGCTCGGTGCCGTGCGCCGGCACATGGACCTCGCTGCCGTCCAGGTGCAGGAAGACCAGCCGGCGCGGCGGCTTGCCGAGGTTCTGGACGCGGGCCACCGTCTCCTGGCCGCGGTAGCAGCCCTTCTGCAGATGCACCGCGGTGCCGATCCAGCCCAGCTCGTGCGGGATGGTGCGGTGGTCGGTCTCGAAGCCGAGACGCGGTCGGTGGTGCTCGACCCGCAGCGCCTCGTGGGCCAGGATCCCGGCCGGCGGGCCCGCCTTCTCGGCGTACGACTCCAGGTCGGCCCGGGGCAGGAAGAGATCACGGCCGTACGCCGTCTCGCGTACGGCGACGCCCTCCGGGACCTCGGCGATCGAGCCCGCGGGCAGGTGGACGACCGCGCGATCGGCCGTCCGGTCGGCGACCTCGACCTGGTAGAAGAACTTCATCGACTCCAGGTACGCGATCAGCGCCTCCTGGGTGCCGGGCTCCACATGGGCCCAGACCGTCGTCCCGTCGTCCACCAGATACAGCGCGTGCTCGATATGGCCGTGCGCGGAGAGGATCAGCGCCTCGGTGGCCTCACCGGTCGGCAGGTCGCTGACGTGCTGGGTGAGCAGCAGATGCAGCCAGCTCAGCCGGTCCTCACCGGAGACGGCCACGACCCCGCGGTGGGAGAGGTCGACGAATCCGGTGCCGTCGGCGAGGGCACGCTGCTCGCGGAACAGATCGCCGTAGTGGGCGGCGACGCCTTCGTCCACGCCCTCGGCGGGCACGGCTCCGGGCAGGGACAGCAGAGGGCTCTTCATATGACTAAGCCTACGACTCGGTAGTTGAACTCTTCAGCGCACAGTCCTTGCACCGGCCGAAGATCGCGAAGTGCTTCATGTCCGTGTCGAACCCGAAGGTCTGCCGCAGTTTCGCCGTGAACTCCGCGGCCACCGACACATCGGCCTCGATCACGTTCTGGCAGTCGCGGCACACCAGATGGATGTGATGGTGCCGGTCCGCCAGGTGATACGTCGGCGCGCCGTGCCCGAGATGGGCGTGGCTGACCAGCCCCAGCTCCTCCAGGAGCTCCAGGGTCCGGTACACGGTGGAGATGTTGACCCCCGACGCCGTCTTCCTCACTTCCACGAGGATGTCGTCGGGGGTCGCGTGCTCAAGGGTGTCCACGGCTTCGAGCACGAGTTGCCGCTGCGGCGTCAGCCGGTAGCCGCGCTGCCTGAGGTCGCTCTTCCAGTCGGTGCTCACCACACCGACGAGTCTAGAACTACTTGAAGAAGGCGATCCCGTCGTCCGGCATGTCGTCGGGCAGGGCCTTGGCCCAGCGCTCGACCTCCTCCGGGGTGACGACCTTCTTCAGGTGCGCCGACATGTAGGGGCGCAGCTCGACCTCGGGGGTCTGCTTCTCGCCGACCCACATCAGGTCGCTCTTGACGTAGCCGTACAGGCGCTTGCCGCCGGTGTACGGGCCGGAGGCGGCCGTGCGGGCCACCGCGTCCGTGACCAGGTCGATCTGCGGCTTCTTCGCGGCCATCTCGCCGTACCAGATCTCGACGACGCCGTCGTCGCGGACCATCGTGACCTCGACCTTGCGGTCGGCGTCGATGCGCCAGAAGCCGTGCTCGGACTCCAGCGGCCTGACCTTGTTGCCGTCGTTGTCCAGGACCCAGGTGTGGGACCGGTACTCCAGGAAGTCACGGCCGTCGTGCGTGAAGGCGACCTCCTGCCCGAAGTTGCACTTCTCGGACCCGGGGAAGTCGTGCACGCCCGCACCCGCCCAGTTGCCGAGCAGGAAGGCGAGGGGGACCAGGTCCTTGTGGAGGTCGGACGGAATCTCGATCATGAGCAGCTCAGAAGTCTCGTAAGTCGGTGATCGCGGGGATCTCGGTCAGCGCTGACCCTGGTACAGCTTCTTCACGGTCAGCCCGGCGAATGCGAGGACGCCGACGCAGACCAGTGCCAGCAGTGCTTCGAAGAAGATCTCCACGGGTTGCTCCTTGGTGAGCGAGGGTGCGGTTGCACAAGGCCGTGGCCAAGCTTACGCGGGCGCCTGCGGCACTACGATTCCGGCTATGGCGAAGAAGCTCGTGATCAAGGTGACGGCGGGGGCCGATGCCCCCGAACGCTGTTCGCAGGCGTTCACGGTGGCGGCGGTGGCCGTGGCGAGCGGGATCGAGGTGTCGCTGTGGCTGACCGGCGAGTCCGCCTGGTTCGCCCTGCCGGGCCGCGCCGCCGAGTTCGAGCTGCCGCACGCCGCCCCGCTGCCCGACCTGATCGACGCGATCCTGGCCGGCGGCCGGCTCACCCTGTGCACCCAGTGCGCGGCCCGCCGGGACATCACCGAGAAGGACCTCATCGAGGGCGTACGGATCGCGGGCGCGCAGGTCTTCGTACAGGAGTCACTCGGGGACGAGACACAGGCGCTCGTCTACTGAGACCGGGGGGCGCCTCTGCTGAGACCGTGGACGCGCCCTACTGCGACCGGGGGCGTTTCTTGCCGTCCAGCTCGTCCCACCACTCGTCGGACTTGGGGTCGCCGGACGGGTCGTCCCACCAGCGGTCCTCCGGTCCCCGCCGGTTGGCGACCATCGCGGCGAGCGGCGGGATCACCATGGCGACCACACACATCCCGACGGCCACCGGAACCGACCAGAGACGCACGACACCCCAGGCCAGGACGAAGAGCGTGATGCACGTCCCCATCATGGCGAAGTACATATGACGTCGCCGTGCGTACATGACTCCAGGGTAGGTCCGGCTACGCCAAAGGGGCCGCACCTCGGGTGTCCAACCCGGTTGAGGTGCGGCCCCTCGGCCGTCGCGTGTGATTCGCGGTCAGACCGCGATGGCGACCTCGGCGAGAGCGCCCTTCTCGGCGACGACGACCTTGCGGTCGGCGGTGCCGCCGGGAACCAGGGCGCGTACGGTCCAGGTGCCCTCGGCCGCGTAGAAGCGGAACTGGCCCGTGGCGGAGGTGGGGACCTCCGCGGTGAACTCGCCGGTCGAGTCCAGCAGACGGACGTAGCCCGTCACCGGCTCGCCGTCCTTCGTCACCTGACCCTGGATCGTGGTCTCACCGGGCTTGATCGTCGAGGCGTCGGGGCCGCCGGCCTTCGCTCCACACATGTCTTTCTCCAAGAGGGGTCTGACCGGAAGGAAGGCCGGTCGGGGATTACGAGAGGGTTGGGTCCTACTTGTTGGCGCCGAGCTCGATCGGAACGCCGACCAGGGAGCCGTACTCGGTCCAGGAGCCGTCGTAGTTCTTGACGTTCTCCACACCGAGCAGCTCGTGCAGCACGAACCAGGTCAGCGCGGAGCGCTCACCGATACGGCAGTAGGCGATGGTGTCCTTCGCCAGGTCCACCTGCTCCTCGGCGTAGAGCTCCTTGAGCTCGTCGTCCGACTTGAAGGTGCCGTCGTCGTTGGCGTTCTTCGACCACGGGATGTTG
>JABFVM010000163.1 GCA_013362785.1 Streptomyces sp.
AACTTCCGGTACTTCTTCGTCCGCAAGATGATGTTCGTCAAGTACGCCCAGGGCTTCGTGGTCCTGCCCGGCGGCCTCGGCACCCTCGACGAACTCTTCGAGGCCCTCACCCTGGTCCAGACCCAGAAGGTCACCCGCTTCCCGATCGTCCTGTTCGGCAGCGAGTACTGGGGCGGCCTGATCGACTGGCTGAAGAACACACTGATCGCCCAGGGCAAGGCAGCGGAGAACGACCTGCTCCTGTTCCACGTCACGGACGACGTGGACGAGGCGGTGGCCCTGGTGTCGAAGGAGGCGGGCCGCTAGCGCCGGCCAGCGCTTTTCAGCCCGTCCGGCGTTTGAGGACAAGGCCCTTTAGGGGGCCGGAGCGGGGGTCTGGGGGCGGCAGCCCCCAGAAGGCCCCGGGGTCGAAGGGGCGGAGCCCCTGGAGGATGGGACGGGTAGGGGCGGCGGGGGCGAGGAAAGCCCTACGCCAACCCCCGTCGCGCCACCGCCGGAACCCGATGCCCCGCGATGGACGCCACCATGTCCAGCACCTGCCGCGTCTCCGCCACCTCATGCACCCGATACACCTGCGCCCCCAACCACGCCGACACCGCGGTCGTGGCGAGCGTCCCCACCACCCGCTCCTTCACCGGCCTGTCCAGCGTCTCCCCGACGAAGTCCTTGTTCGACAGCGACACCAACACCGGCCACCCCGTCTCCACCATCTCCCCCAACCGCCGGGTCGCCTCAAGACTGTGCCGCGTGTTCTTCCCGAAGTCGTGCCCCGGATCGATCATGATCGACTCCCGAGGCACCCCCAGCGCCGACGCCCGCTCGGCCAACCCCAGGGTCACCCGCAGAATGTCGCCCATGACGTCGTCGTACGTCACCCGATGCGGCCGGGTACGAGGCTCCGCACCCCCGGCATGGGTACACACCAGCCCCACCCGGTACCGCGCGGCAACCTCCGCCAGCCCCGGATCCACCCCACCCCACGCGTCGTTCAGCAGATCCGCCCCCGCCTCGCACACGGCCTCGCCGACATCCGCCCGCCAGGTATCGACGCTGATCACGACGTCAGGGAACCGCCGCCGCACCTCGGCCACGAACCCGACCGTCCGCCGCGCCTCCTCCTCGGCGGTCACCTCTTCCCCCGGCCCGGCCTTCACCCCACCGATGTCGATGATGGCGGCGCCCTCCGCCACGGCCTGCTCCACGCGCGCGAGGGCCGGCTCGTCACGGAACGTCGCCCCTTGGTCGTAGAAGGAGTCCGGGGTCCGGTTCACGATCGCCATGATCACCGGCTCGTGCGTGTCGAACTCACGCGTGCCCAGCCTGAGCATCCGCTGTGACCTCTCCTAGTGCGTCCTGGCAAGTCGCCGCTCTTCGGCCGCCTGCGGCCCTGACTGTCAGAGTCGCATGGCACGATCGGACACTGACACACTCGACCGCTCGCATTCACCGACCGTGGGGGCCCCAGCGATGGTTATGTTCTTGTTCCTGGTCGTCGCGCTGGCCGTCGTGGTCGCCGCGGTGACCCTCGCCGTGGTGGGCGGCGGCGAGAGCGACGGCCCGCTGCCGGAGGCCGCGCCCGAGCGGCTCCAGGACCCGCTGCCGCCGGACCGCCCGATCGACCGCGCCGACATCGACGGCCTCCGCTTCCCCCTGGCCGTCCGCGGCTACCGCATGTCCGACGTGGACGACGCCCTCAGCCGCCTCGCCGCCGAGCTCGCCGAGCGGGACGCCCGGATCGCCGACCTGGAGTCCGCGCTGGCCGGAGCCCAGGCGTCGCCCGGCGGCCATGTGCCGGGTCATGTGTCGGGCCATGTGTCGATGGAGAAGCCCGGCCCCGAGGACCAGCAGTGAGTGACGGCACGGCCATCGCCGGCCCGGACGGCGCGCTGCGCTGCCCCTGGGCGCTGTCCACCCCGGACTACGTGACGTACCACGACGAGGAGTGGGGCCGCCCGGTCCACGGCGACGACGCCCTCTATGAACGCCTCAGCCTGGAGGCCTTCCAGTCGGGCCTGTCCTGGATCACGATCCTGCGCCGCCGCGAGGGCTTCCGCACCGCCTTCGCCGGCTTCGAGATCGCCAAGGTCGCCACCTTCACGGACGCCGACAAGGACCGCCTCCTCACCGACGAGGGCATCATCCGCAACCGCGCCAAGATCGACGCGACGATCGCCAACGCACGCGTGCTCGCCGACTGGTCCCCGGGTGACCTGGACGCCCTGATCTGGTCCCACGCCCCGGACCCGACCACCCGCCCGGTCCCGAAGGTCCTGGGGGACGTCCCGGCGGTGACCCCGGAGTCCACGGCCCTCTCCAAGGCCCTGAAGAAGCGGGGCCTGCGCTTCGTCGGCCCGACGACGGCATACGCCCTGATGCAGGCGTGCGGCCTGGTCGACGACCACTTGGAAACCTGCGTCGCCAGAAGCGCCCCTTAAAGGGGCGCGGGGAACTGCGCGACCAGCCCCCACGCACCCGCAGCCCCCGACGGTGCTACCGCCCCGAGCTCACCGGCCCAAGTACTTCGGCTTCTCCTTGTTGACGAAGGCCTGAACCGCGATCGCGTGGTCCTCGGAAGACCCCGCCCGAGTCTGCAGCTCGTCCTCCTTCTCCAAGGTCTCCTCAAGAGAGTGCGACAACCCGAAAGCCACCGCCTCCTTGATCGCCCCATAAGCGACCGTCGGCCCCTCGGCCAACGCCCGAGCCACCTTCTCGGCCTCGGAGCGCAGCTCACCCGCAGGCACCAGCCGGTTGGCAATACCGAGCTCGTACGCCTCCTGCGCCTTGATGTTCCGAGGGAAGAGCAGCAGGTCGGCAGCCCGCCCCGGCCCCACCACCCGCGGCAGGGTCCACGAGATCCCGGAGTCCGCGGTCAGCGCGACCCCCGCGAACGACGTGTTGAAGGCGGCCGTGTCGGCGACGACCCGATAGTCCGCGGCCAGCGCGAACCCGAAGCCCGCCCCGGCCGCGACCCCGTTCACCCCCGCCACCACGGGCTTCGCCATCCCGGCCAGCGCCCGCACGATCGGGTTGTAGTGCTCCGGCACCGTCCTCATGGTCTGCCGCGACCCGGTCTCCCGGTCGGAGATCAGCAGCCCGATGTGCTCCTTCAGGTCCTGCCCCACACAGAACGCCCGCTCCCCGGCCGCCGTCAGCAGCACGGCCCGTACGGCGTCGTCGCCCGCCGCGGCCTGGACCGCGTCCCGCAGAGCGACCTTGGCCGCGACATTCAGCGCGTTCATCGCCTCGGGGCGGTTGAGCGTGATCGTCGCGAGTCCGTCGCTCACCTCGTAGAGCACGGTGTCGGCCATGACGTATCCCCTCCGGCTTTCGCGGATCGGGCGTACTCGTCGGTACGCACTTGTCTGAGGGACAGCATGGCGGAGATCACCGGCGTCGGCCCGGACCGGACGTGTGACCTGCGTCAAAGAATTCTCGTCCGGTTCTGTTCGACCTGAGTGCGTGCGGTGGCGCAGTATCGCAGTCACATCGCCGAATTGAGTGGTTTTGCTCGCGCGCGTTGCCCAAGCGATGCCGACTGATGTTGGTCATCGGGTCCTGAGATGCGGGATAATGGCTTGGAAGCAATGTGTTCGATGCCGGTGTCGCGTGTCTCATGCCAGATACGCGTGCCCTCCATGGGGCCGTCGGCTTTGACGATGAGCTGGTTTCAGGAAGGGGAACGAGCATGGCGGCCATGAAGCCGCGGACGGGCGATGGCCCGCTCGAGGTGACCAAGGAGGGGCGGGGCATCGTCATGCGCGTTCCGCTCGAAGGCGGCGGTCGGCTCGTCGTCGAGCTGACCCCTGACGAGGCCGACGCGCTCGGCGACGCCCTCAAGAAGGTCGTCGGCTGACGCGGCAGCGACCCTACCCTTTCGGCGACCCCGGTATCCCACATGGTGCCGGGGTCGCTGCTTTCGCGGTACGACCCTGGCGTACGGTCCGTGCGGTCTGCCGTAGGGTCAGCGCTTGACCGCGCACAGCAGGCCGTCCCCGACCGGCAGCAGCGACGGAACCAGCTCCTGGCTCTCGCGCACCGCGCGCAGCAGCTCCCGGATACGTATGACCTCGGTGGGCTGCGGACCCGAATCGACGGTGCGGCCGTTGGCGAAGACGCCCTCGAAGACGACCAGGCCACCCGGACGCAGCAGGCGCAACGATTCAGCGAGATAGTCGAGAAACTCCAGCCGGTCACCGTCGCAGAAGACCAGGTCGTACCCGGCGTCCGCGAGGCGCGGCAGGACGTCCAGGGCGCGGCCCGGGATGAAGCGGGCGCGGTTGCTGGCGAAGCCGGCGGCGCGGAAGGCCTGGCGGGCGAACTGCTGGTGCTCGGGCTCGGGGTCGACGGTGGTCAGGACGCCGTCGGGGCGCATGCCGTGCAGGAGGTGGATACCGGAGACGCCGGTGCCGGTGCCGATCTCCGCCACCGCCTTCGCGTCCACGGAGGCGGCCAGCAATCGCAGCGCGGCGCCCGTGCCGGGCGACACCGAGCGCAGCCCCGCCTCGCGGGCCCGGTCCCGGGCCCAGCGCAGGACATCGTCCTCGGCGACGTAGGCGTCGGCGAACGCCCAGCTCGTCTGCCGGTTGCCGGTAATGACCCTCTCCTGTCCCCGTGGTTGCCTGGGCGTGACTGTATCCGCTGCGGGCGGGAACCCGCAGATGGGACCGGGCGTTTAGAAGGGTGGGAAGACGAGCGGGGGGACACAGTTGGATCACGATGACGAGCGAGACCGCGAGCAAGTGCTGACGCAGGCCCACCAGCCGTATCAGCCCAGATCAAATTCTCGTAAAACCGCTTATCCGGAGCTAACGGGCGAGGTGGCTATGGTAGGGGCTCCACTGGACACCACCAGAGCCGACAGGGGAGGTGCGGCTGCGCCTGTGGATCGGGGAGGAGTGCTACGGCGCTTTCTCGGATCGGCGGGCAGGCCGAAATCCGTGAACGACACCGCTGACCACAGCCACGCCGGCGACTTCGCCCAGACCGCGACCTTCTCCACCGACGCGGACGGGCAGGCGTGGACTCCGCCCACCTGGGAGGAGATCGTCAGCACGCACAGCGGCCGCGTCTACCGACTGGCGTACCGTCTCACCGGCAATCAGCACGACGCCGAGGACCTGACGCAAGAGGTCTTCGTCCGCGTCTTCCGCTCCCTGTCCACGTACACGCCGGGCACCTTCGAGGGCTGGCTGCACCGCATCACCACCAACCTCTTCCTGGACATGGTCCGCCGCAAGCAGCGCATCCGTTTCGACGCGCTCGGCGAGGACGCGGCCGAGCGGCTGCCCAGCAAGGAGCCCACGCCCCAGCAGGTCTTCAACGACGCGCACTTCGACGCCGACGTCCAGCAGGCCCTGGACACCCTCGCGCCCGAGTTCCGCGCCGCGGTCGTCCTGTGCGACATCGAAGGGCTGTCGTACGAGGAGATCGCCGCGACCCTGGGCGTCAAGCTCGGCACCGTCCGCTCCCGTATCCACCGCGGCCGCTCGCAGCTGCGCAAGGCCCTCGCCCACCGCTCGCCGGAGGCGCGCGCCGAGCGCCGCTCCTTCGTGCCACGTGTGGCCGCTCTGGGGGGAGGGGGCGCGACCGCGTGAGTGGCTCCCGACCCAACCCCGCCGAAAGGCTCCTGGCAGAGCAGCATCTGGGAGACCGACTCTCCGCCCTCGTCGACGGAGAGCTCGGTCATGAGACGCGCGAGCGTGTCCTGGCCCACCTGGCGACCTGCGCCAGGTGCAAGGCCGAAGTGGACGCCCAGCGCCGACTGAAGAACGTTTTCGCGGAGGCGGCCCCGCCGCCTCCCTCCGAGAGCTTCCTGGCCCGCCTTCAGGGCCTCCCCGGGGGAGGTGACCTGGACGGCGGCGGCTCGCCGCTGGGCGGGGGAGGATTCGGCGGACTGTCCGAACGGCCCGGCGGCACCGGGGTGTTCGGGGTGAAGCGCGACCGCTTCGAGTTCGGATACGTCCCGTCGCGTTCGCACGCCCCCGCGCTCCCCGCCTCGGACGGCGGCTTCCGCACCCATCCCGTGGGCCGTCCGGACGTCGACCGCCCGGGGTCCTCCCGGATGAGGTTCGCACTGGTCGCGGCGGGTGCGGTGTCCCTTGCGGCCATCTCGCTGGGCGGTGTCACGACGAGTGCGCCGACCGACGCGGAGGCACGCGGCGGCTCGGGCGGCAGCAATGTGACACCGGCCCGGACCCAGGGCAGCGGCAACGCGACGACACCCGAGAACCAGCGCCGCCGCGCGCTCGGCCCGCTGCTCGCGCAGGGCCAGGGCCAGGGGACACCCGACACCCCGGTGGCGCCCATCGAGGCGTCGGCTCCGCTCCTGCCCGGGATGCCGGCCCAGCCCGCCGCCGACGAGGAGATCCACACCCTGACGGCAGCGGTGGTGGCCGGTGCGGCCGCCATGTCGCCGCTGATACGCCCGCTCAGTGCGACCACGCCGCTCACCCTGACCTCGTGGTCCAAGGCCCCCGAGGTCACTGCGACGCCCGACCTGCGCGCCGCACCCGTCTCCGACGCGGCTTCGTCCCCCTCCATCTCTCCTGCCACCGGGCGCTGACCCGGCCTCTGCGCAGCGGCCCACGAACCTGATTGAATCCGGTGTGGGCCGCGCCCTGGCTCTACGGCCGGGCGCGGGGTTCGATGAACTGCGGCCGCCGTTGACGCCGCGTGCCGGATCGGGGAGGTAGCACGGGGTCGCCGGTTTCCTGAGGGAACTTGAGCGCGACAGCGCAGAGTTGAGTAGGCATTCGGGCGCCGGGACGTTCCCGGTGGCGGCCTGCCGGGGAATCAGGGGTTGGGAAGCCGGCAGACCTGAGCCGTTCCCTGTCGGCCGCGGAACGAGTGGAATCCGCGGGCAGAGCGGAATGGCGGCCGATCGGCTGGGCTGCCCGGCCGCGCTCCCGTCGGGTCCCTTTCGGATACGGCGGAGAGCGAAGCGTCCTACTCGGAGCAACGGTCAGCAGCGAGCAGGAAGCAGAGCATGAACGAGGGGAAGCCCGCGAAGGCGAAGTGGTGGAACCGGCCCCGGCCGCAGGAGCCCTCGGCCCGGGCGGAGGACACCGAGCCGGTGCCGGACGCGACGAGCGGAGCGGGGGCCGGGACGCCGGGCGCATCGGACGCGACGGGCCATCCGGCACCGGGACCGACCGGTGGGCCGGGCCTCGGCGGCGACACGGACGGTGACTTCGAACTGGCGCGGCCCGCTGCGCGGGTGGGCGACGCCGGGGGTGACTTCGAGTTGGCGCGGCCCGGTGCGGGTGCCGACAGCGGTGGCGGTGGCGAGGTGCCTTCGGACGAGGGCGACTTCGAGCTTCGTCGGCCCGATGTGAGCGGTGGCGGCGCTGCTGGTGATGCGGCTTCCACGGAGGGCGACTTCGAGCTGCCACGGCCCGCAGCGGTGCCGTCGGCGAGTGACGCGGGCACGACTGAGGGCGAGGACGCGGCTGTGGGCGCCGGCGCGGGTGTGGG
>JABFVM010000171.1 GCA_013362785.1 Streptomyces sp.
TGCGCCTTTCCCTCACAACCGAACATATCTCGCCCGGACGGATGTCGTCACCCTCTACTGCGGCGTACCTCCGTTCAGGTGAATTGAGCCTCTCGTTACCAGCAACGATGCAAGTCAGCGGTCAGTTCCGGTTTATTTCGAAAGAATCCGGTGCGGCGGCGACCACGGCCGCGCAGATCAGGTCACCGTCCCGTCCGGCATCCATGATTCCCGGCATCTCACGCGTCCGCCGCACCACGCCCTTCGTCGATCCGGCTCCCCGTTCCTCAGTGCTTTCCCGACTTCCCGCCAGGTACACAGCGGATCTCCCGTCACCACACGCTCCGAACGCCCCGGTCACCCATCCATACGCGTCCCTCCCCTCCTGTGTTCCGCCGTATACGCCCGCTCCCTGCGCCGCGCCGCCATCGCGGCCGACTCCCACCGGCCGGCGGGGGTCTGCCCCCTGCGCCCTGCGGAAACCCGCGCTCTCCACCAAGGTCGCCCGCACGGCACGCGCCGCCTCCGCCAGGGACGCGCCCGTCGTCATCAGGTCGTCGACGAGCACGACCTGACCACCGGCGAGCAGCCGGCCTCCCCCGGAGGCGACGGTCAGCGCGCCCGCGAGATTGTCCAACCGCTGGCGGGAGTTGAGCCCCGACTGATCGGCCACGGCACGCCGCTGCCGCAGCACGGCGAGCACCCGCGCCTGTGTCCCCGACCGCCGCAGCTCCCCCGCGGCCGCGAGCGCGATCCGCCGCGCCGGATCATGCCCTCGCGCCCGCACCGCCTCCCGCGCGGACGGCACGGGTACGAGCAGCACAGGCGCCCGGGCACTCCCGAACGACCCCGCGCCGTCACCCCGTACCCGAGAGCCCGAGGCCTGCCTCAGCCCCGCCCGCACAGCTCCCGCCAGAGCCGTCCCGAGCGGCGCCGCGAGCGCCAGAGCTCCGCGCTCCTTGTGGGCCAGCAGCACCGCCCTCACCTCGTCCGCGTACCGGGCCGCCGCGTGCACCACGGGCAGCCCGGGCGGCTCCGGCGCCGGTCGCACCCGGCTCGGCGCGGTCCCGCTCAGGACGGCACGGCACTCCGGGCAGAGCACCGTGCGGGCCCTTCCACAGCCTCCGCACTCGGCCGGTAGCACCAGGTCGGTGAGGTCCTGCCACCACCCCCGCATGTCCACCACTGTGCCAACGCCCGCGACGACCTGCCACCCCTGTGGATAACTACCTGTGGATAACTCCGGCCACTGCACAGCCGCCCACGTCCGCCCCACAGCCACGCCGAATTCCCACCCCGCCGAGCAGGAACCGGACGCCCACCCCACAACACAGGAAGCGGCCGCCTCCAGCCGGGGTCCCACCCCAGCCGGAAGCGGCCGCCAAGCGCCCGCCGCGAACCTCAACGGCTCACCCCGGATAGACCGGAGCCGTCCCGTCCGTCACCACCTTCTGCCACTGCATCCCGGACGGCAGCCGTACGATCCCGTCCTCCGAGTAGCCGACCAGCGGCAACCGTGCGTCCTCGGACGCGGTGATCTCCTTCACGCCGCTGAGGGCCGCGGGTACCGGCCCCTCCGGTGTCGAGCCGTCGACCTGGACGTACCGCATCGCCTGGACGCCGCCCCGCTCACGCCCCGCCACCACGAGCCGACTGTCACCGGCCCACGACATGGCGGTGACCTCCTCCAACTCGGGCGTCGCGGAACGCAGTTCGTGCACGGAGACGGCCGCGTCCTCCCCGGCCTTGCCGTCCTCGCCGTGCTCGATCCGCCCGATGAGCAGCGACGACTTGTCGCCCTGCTTCACCACGAGCGCGATCCGCACCCCGTCGGCGGCCACCCGCACGGACTCGATGCGCCCCTCCAGCCCCGGCGGCGTCTTCACCACCAGCGGATCGCCGACGCCCTCCTTCAGCAGCAGGAGCCGCGGATTGTCGGGGTTGCGGTCGGCCACCCACAGGTCGCCCTGTGCGTCCCAGCTGGGCGCCGACAGCCGTTCCTCCTCCGTCCTGCCCGCGCTGGTCAGCTCGGGATCGCCCAGCGGGCCGCCCGACACCAGCGCGCCGACGTACAGGTTCTTGCCGTCGAGACCGACCCCGGCCGCCATGTCCTCATCACGCGACACGGCCACCGACTTCAGTTCCGCGTCGCCCTCGCCCAGCGCGCCCGGCACCGGCGTGGCCTCCGTGTCCTTGGTGGCGGCCGGCAGCCGTACGAGCCGGTGCTTGTCATTGAGGAAGTACAGATACTCGGCGCGCTGCACCGACCCACGCGCGGCAACGGCCTCCGCCCGGTCCTCGGTGAGCGCACACAGCTGCCTGCCGCCGGCCCGCAGCTCGACCTCGTCGACCGTGGGCGTGAGGTTCTGCAGGGTGAACAGCAGCTGCGCCGCCATCTCGTTGCACTGGGTCAGCCCGACCCGGGCCGCCTTGTCGTTCAACGGCACCGTCAGCCGGTTCTGGTCGTCCGGCGGCAGCGAGGCGGTGCCCTTCGTCAGCGCCGTACCGGTGGGGAAGCTCGACCTGACCACCGGGTTGAGCCAGCTGGTGGGCCCCTTGAGCAGGGAACGCACCATCTCCGTCAACGGGTCCACGTTCCTGCGCACATAGACGGGATCGGCGACGGCCGCCGTGTGCGGGGAGGTCCCGAGCGTGGTGTTCGTGGCGAAGTAGTACTTGTCGACGGACATGTAGTTGCGCTGGAAGTCCGACTTGCCCATGACGACACCACGCGGTGGCACGTCGATACGCCACTGCTTGGTCTTCTTGTCGCGGCTGAGATGCATCAGCTCGCTGTAGTCACCGCGAGCGGGCGCGTACGACTGCTGCGCGTCGACCGTCGCGACCCTGGCGCCGGTCAGCGTGTACGAGAGGCTGTCGCCGTCCTCCCGGGCTCCCACATGGTCCGCTTCGATGCCCGGTCCGTCGGCGAGCACCGTCGTGGACAGCAGGGGCCGCCACTTGTCCGATGCTTCCTTGGTCAGATACTTGCGAGCTATCTCGTAGTCGGGATCGTCGCTGGTCAGCGCCTCCAGGAAGCCCGAGACGATCTCCGGCGCCGAAGCGTCGTCGTGCGGCGGCATGGCGAAGACCCGCACCTGTGTGTCCTGACGCGGCGTGGACTCCACGCCCCGCAGATCGCCACTGTCGGGCATCGAGGCGCACCCTGCCAGCAGTACGGCACCACAGGCGGCGTACACCCCCGCGCGCCCCAGACTGCGCCGGGCGCCCCCTTCGCGGTCAGCGCCCACGAAATGCCTCCCCCTGCTTGTTCGGCTCCTCGTCCCGCCCGGCTTCCTCGCTCGACGGCGGCCCTTCCGCGCCGGGTGTGCCGTCGTCCTGCCGCCGCGCGCCCGAGGCGGGGCGGGGAACCACGCGCGCGCCGTTCCCAGGCAGCGCCGTCGGATCGGCCTTGGGGGCCGCCACACCCAGCCGCGCGGCGAACGGGTCCCTCGAAGGCATCGAAGGCCCCGGGTCCCCCGTGGGCTGCGACGGCACCGTCGCGGCCTTCTCACCGCCACCGCTCGGCAGACCGGCGTCATTAAGTCCACGATTGCGTCGCGAGTCCTTGGGCTCCAGGGGTATCGGAGACCCCCGCAGCGGCTCGTCCGCGGTCCGCGGCAGCGTCAGCCGGAACTGCGAACCGCCACCCGGCTCACCCCACGCCTGCAGCCAGCCGCCGTGCAGCCGCGCGTCCTCCAGGGCGATGGACAGCCCCAGCCCCGTACCGCCCGTGGTACGCGCGCGTGCCGGGTCGGCCCGCCAGAAGCGGCTGAAGACCCGGGTCGCCTCGCCGGGCTTGAGCCCGACGCCGTAGTCACGCACGGCGACCGCGACCGCCCCGCCCGCCGCAGCGAGCTTGACGACGACGTCCCTGCCCTCGCCGTGCTCGACGGCATTGACGACCAGGTTGCGCAGCACCCGCTCCACGCGCCGGGCATCGGCCTCGGCGACGACGGGCTGCTGGTCGCCGAGGATCCGTATCTGTGTGCCCTTGCGCTCGGCCAGGGGCTCGGCCCCGGTGACGACGCGCCGTACGACCTCCCTGAGGTCGATCGGCTCGGCCTCCAGCGCCGCCGCGCCCGCGTCGAAGCGGCTGATCTCCAGCAGGTCGGCGAGCAGCGACTCGAACCGGTCCAGCTGGTCGGCGAGCAGCTCCGCCGACCGCGCGGTCACCGGGTCGAAGTCCTCCCGCGCCTCATGGATGACGTCGGCGGCCATACGCACGGTCGTCAGCGGAGTCCGCAGCTCGTGCGACACGTCGGACACGAACCGCCGCTGCATCCGCGACAGGTCCTCCAACTGCTGGATCTTCAGCTGAAGGTTCTGCGCCATCTTGTTGAAGGCCTCACCGAGCCGCGCGATGTCGTCCTCACCGGTGACCTTCATCCGCTCCTGCAGACGCCCGGCCGACAGCCGCTCGGCGATCCCGGCCGCCATCCGCACCGGCGTGACGACCTGCCGCACCACGAGCCAGGCGATGGCCCCGAGCAGTACGACCACGAAGAGTCCGGCGGTGGCCAGCGTCCCCTTGACCAGGCTGAGCGACTTCTCCTCCTGGGTGAGCGGGAAGAGGTAGTAGAGCTGGTACGGGTCGTCGTTGGGGTCGTTGACCTGCTTGCCGATGACCAGGGCCGGCTGCGATTCCTTGTGCGCCGCGCGCAGGTAGACGATGCGGGTGTAGCTCTGGAACGCGCCCGTAGCGCTGTCGATCCGCTCGCGTAGTGCCTCGGGCACGCTCGCCGTCGGGTCGACAAGGCCGGAGCCACGCCGCCCGCGTCCGCCGGTGTCACTTCCCGCGGAGGCCGGGAGCGTCACCACCTCGAAGGCGCCCTGCCCGCCGCTGGAGAGCGAGGAGACGAGGTCGGTCATCCACGGGCTGACGTTCTGGTCGAAACGCTCGTCCGCCGTCGAACCGTCGTCAGCGGTCCCGGCCGCCGCCTCGTCCGCCCGCTGCTTGGCCGCCGCGAACCCGCCCGTGGCCTGGCTCTGCGAGGCCTTCACCTTGGCGTCCAGCAGGCCGTTGCGCACCTGCCCGATGACCACGAAGCCCAGCAGCAGGACAACACCCAGCGACATCAGCAGGGTCGTGACGACGACCTTGAGCTGGATATTGCGCCGCCACAACCGCATGACGGGCAGCAGCGGCCGGCGCACCCAGCGCAGCACCAGCCGAAGGACCGGGCTGCCCTGGACTCCGCCCTGCAGCAGCCCGCCCTCAAGGAACCGTCCCCAGCGGGAGCCCGCCTCTTTCCGGCCGACAGGCCGCTCCGGACGGGCCCCGGTCCGTCCGGGGGCCGAAGCGGCACTGTCCCCGGACATGTCAGCTCGGCCCTGCCTTGTAGCCGACGCCACGAACGGTCACCACGATCTCCGGACGCTCCGGGTCCTTCTCGACCTTGGAACGCAGTCGCTGCACATGCACATTGACCAGACGCGTGTCGGCCGCGTGCCGGTAGCCCCACACCTGCTCAAGGAGCACCTCACGCGTGAACACCTGCCACGGCTTGCGGGCCAGCGCGACCAGCAGATCGAACTCCAGCGGCGTCAGCGCGATGGACTGCCCGTCCCGCTTCACGGAGTGCCCGGCCACATCGATGACGAGGTCACCGATGGCCAGCTGCTCGGGCGCCGGCTCCTCCGACCTCCTGAGCCGCGCCCTGATCCGGGCGACAAGCTCCTTCGGCTTGAACGGCTTCACGATGTAGTCGTCCGCGCCGGACTCAAGACCGACCACCACATCGACGGTGTCGCTCTTGGCCGTGAGCATCACGATCGGCACTCCGGACTCCGCCCTGATCAGACGGCACACCTCGATACCGTCCCGTCCGGGCAGCATCAGGTCCAGCAGCACAAGATCCGGCTTGGTCTCCCGGAATGCGGCCAGCGCCTTGTCGCCGTCGGCTACGAAAGACGGCTCAAAACCTTCACCACGCAGCACGATGCCGAGCATCTCGGCCAGTGCGGTGTCGTCGTCGACGACAAGGACTCGTCCCTTCATGGATGCCATCATCCCATTCTCATAACAGTGGCGAAGGCTCAGGTGAGGTAGGTCACCGGCCAGTGACCTTAGTCGTACGCGGTCGCCACTGTCTGCCCTCGTTCACATCACAGAGTGTGACCTTTGAGCGGGTTCGCCCCACCTTGCCCGCTCAACTGGTTCCAACCTCTACGTCACAACGTCTGTGTCACCTGCCGCGACCTGGCACACAGCTCCGCCAGCGCCTCAGTTGTCACAGGCGACACGGCGCCCTCCTCGGTGACGATCGCGGTCACCAGCTCGGGCGGCGTCACATCGAACGCCGGGTTGTACGCCTGCGTCCCCAGCGGCGCCACCGGAATCCCGCCACCCGGCTCCGCCCCCACCACCGGCACCTGGGGCGCCATGACCTCGGTGACCTCGAATCCCGGCCGCTGCTCGACCTCGATGGACGCCCCGTCCGGCGTCTCCGGATCCACCGTCGTCAGCGGCGCCACCACGATGAACGGCACATGGTGGTACCGCGCGAGCACCGCCAGCGGATAACTCCCCACCTTGTTCGCCACCGACCCATCGGCAGCGATCCGGTCCGCCCCGATCAGCACCGCGTCCACCTCGCCCGCCGCGAACAGCGAACCCGCCGCGTTGTCCGTGAGCAGGGTGTACGCCATCCCATTGCGCGCAGCCTCGTACGCCGTCAGACGCGCCCCCTGCAGCAACGGCCGGGTCTCGTCCACCCACAACCGCCTGAGCCGCCCTGCCCGATGCGCCGCGAGCGCCACCGCGAACGCCGTGCCCTCCCCGCCCGACACCAGCGCCCCGGTGTTGCAGTGCGTGAGAACACGATGCCCACCGCCCGGCAACAGCTCATCCAGCAGCGCCAGTCCCCGCTCGGCCATCCGTGCACTGGCCTCGGCGTCCTCCTCGTGCAACGCCCGCGCCGCGCCCAGCGCCTCCGCGGCAGCCTGCTCGACATCGCCACTACGCGCGAGCTCAGCCCGGTAGGCGGACTGGGCCCGCCGCACGCCGACAGCGAGATTCACCGCGGTGGGCCGGGCACCCGCCAGCGATTCCGCGGCGGCGTCCACGTCGAAGCCGCGTACGGCGGCGAGCGCGACGCCATACGCCCCTGCGATACCGAGCAGCGGCGCCCCGCGCACCGCGAGCGAACGGATCGCCTCCACCAGCGCGGGCGCGTCCGTACAGACCAGTTCGACCTCCTCGGCCGGCAGCCTCGTCTGGTCGAGAAGCACCAGAACTGGGCCCTCGGGTGGCTCGTCCCACCGGATCGCCGGTATCCCGGCCGGCTTCCTGTCCTCGCCTGATTGCGCGTACTGATCAGCCATGCGGTCAGTCTGCCCCTTGTACGGCGGACAATTGAAGGTGTGCAGCCCATACCGCGGCCGGTACCTCGCCGACCACCCCATGGCACGATGGCTGCCAACCTGCCGCCGCGACCGCGGACGGGCACCGTGAAGGAGCGACGATGAAAGACACTCCG
>JABFVM010000416.1 GCA_013362785.1 Streptomyces sp.
GCCGCGCCGCGGGTCCACCGCGATCGCCTCGTGCTGGAAGCGGCCCATCGCGGTCAGCGGGACCGCGCCGGAGCGGTACGGGTTCGCCGGGTCGACCTCGAAGATGAAGCCGTGGTCCCGGGTGTAGCCGTTGGTGCCCGCCCTGTCCTCCGTCTCCTCGCAGGTCAGCCAGGTGCCCCAGGGCGTGGGCCCGCCCGCGCAGTTGACGGCCGTACCGGCGATGGCGACGCGCTCCGACAGGACGCGGCCCCGCCGGTCGAGGGTCAGGGCCGTACAGCCGCCCTTGCCCGCCGGGTCGTAGGTGAGCCCGGGGACCGTGGGGACGGGGACGCGGCCGTCGGCGCGGTTCTCGTGGTTGCGGACCAGATGGACGCGACCGCCCCCGCCGGGCAGGGCGGTCATGCCGTCGTGGTTGGAGGGGACCCGGCCCTCGCCGGAGCGGAGCGGGTCGCCCTCGCGGGAGAGGACCCGGTAGCGGAAACCTTCCGGCAGGTCGAGCAGGCCGTTGGGGTCGGGGACGAGGGGGCCGTATCCGGTGTGGCCCAGGTTCTGTGCGGCGGCGGTGCCCGCGAAGAGTTCGGTGAGGTTTCCGGCGAAGGCGATCGACACGCCCAACGCGCCGGTTCTGCTGAGGAGTTGACGACGTGTCGTACGACCGGCTGTCGTGTGCTCGGACATGGGCAACCTTCCTGCTGGCGGACAGGAACTGTGACCCCGCCGTGTCTATCACCTGGTGCCGGTCGCGGGAACCACGCGCGTAGCGTGTGTCACTTCCGGGCTTCCGCACCGCAAGTGTCACTTCTCGGTGGCGTCCTCGATGATGTCGTCCACCGTCCGCTCGACGTCCCGTTCGGCCAGGGGCTCGACGGCATGTTCGGCGTCCTGGGCGACGTCCGTGTCGGCGTCCCGCCCGGCGCTCGGGCCGGCGCCCGTGTCGGCGGATTCCTCCAGGGCGTGACCCGCATCGCGCTTCGGCGCCGGCGACTGCTTCCCGTCGTGCTTCGCGGGCGTCTCCTCGGCGCCCCGCTCCAGGAAGCGGAGCAGCTCCACCGGGATGGGCAGGACCAGCGTGGAGTTCTTCTCCGCCGCCACCGCCATCACCGTCTGGAGAAGGCGCAGCTGGAGTGCGGAGGGCGCGTCGGCCATCTGGTGGGCGGCCTCGGCCAGCTTTCTGGAGGCCTGGAGTTCGGCGTCCGCGTTGATGATCCGGGCCCGCCGCTCGCGGTCCGCCTCCGCCTGCCGTGCCATGGAGCGCTTCATCGACTCCGGCAGCGACACGTCCTTGATCTCGACACGGTCCACCTGCACGCCCCAGCCGATGGCCGGACTGTCGATCATCAGCTCCAGACCCTGGTTGAGCTTCTCGCGGTTGGACAGCAGGTCGTCCAGATCGCTCTTGCCGATGATCGAGCGCAGTGACGTCTGCGCCATCTGCGAGACCGCGTACTTGTAGTCCTCGACCTTCACGAGCGCGCTCGCCGGGTCGACCACCTTGAAGTACACGACCGCGTCCACCCGCACGGTCACGTTGTCCCGGGTGATGCCCTCCTGGGCCGGCACCGGCATCGTGACGATCTGCATGTTGATCTTGTGCAGCCGGTCCACGATCGGAACGATCAACGTGAACCCGGGCGCCCGTACGTCTCCCGCCAGCCGCCCGAGACGCAGGACGACCCCGCGCTCGTACTGCTTGACGACCCGTGCCGCGGCCGCGACGTAGACCAGACCCGCGGCGGCGACTCCCGCGGCCGCGCCCAGCAGCTCCTCGACCATGACGGCCTCCTCGCGAAGAGGTCCGTTGCGAATGCTCCTGTAACGATATGCCCGGCACCTGGTCCGGGGCCATGGACGGCCCCGGACCAGGGTCATGCCTCGGCCGAAGCCGGCAGCGGGAGTCGTACGCCGGTCAGGGCGCCGTGACCCGCACCGGTTCCGTACCCGCCGAGCTGTGCCGCTCGGCCCAGTTCTCCAGGGCCGTACGGCAGGCGTGGTCGAGGTGGTGCAGCCCGGACAGGTCCAGCTCCACCGGGCGGTCCTGCGGCAGCGACTCCAGGCTGTCGAGGATCTTCGGCAGCCGCAGGAAGGTCGCGTTGCCCGACAGGTACGCCTGGATGGGTCCGGCGCCCTTGTCGATGACCTCCAGCTTCACGTGCGAGGCCTCCCATGCGGTCTTGGCGACCGACAGGGCCAGACCGATGAGCACGCCCTCGAACATGTTGACCGCGACTATGGAGACGGCGGTGACCACGAGGATCAGCGCCTCGCCCCGGTGGCCGCGCCACAGCGAGACGATGCCGCGGAACGGGATCAGCTTCCAGCCCGAGTGGACCAGGATGCCGGCCAGCGCGGGGATCGGGATCAGCGCCAGCGTGGCGGGCAGCAGCGCCGCGAACAGCAGCAGCCACACACCGTGCATGACACGGGACGCCTTGGTCTTCGCGCCCGCCTGGACGTTGGCGGAGCTGCGCACGATGACCGCGGTCATCGGCAGCGCGCCGAGCGCACCGCAGACGGCGTTGCCCGCGCCCTGCGCCATCAGCTCCTTGTCGTACTGGGTGCGCGGCCCGTCGTGCAGCCGGTCCACGGCCGCGGCGCTGAACAGCGACTCGGCCGACGCGATGAGCGTGAAGGCGATGACCGTGCCGATCACACCGACGCTCGCGAGCTCGCCGAAGGCGCTCAGGGACGGCGGCTGGATGGAGCCCAGCAGCCCCTTGACCTCGACGCTGGCGACCGGCAGCGAGAAGACGACCGCGACCAGCGTCGCCAGACCGACCGCGGCGAGGGGACCGGGCACCGTGCGCACCTGGCGCGGCATCCGCTTCCACAGCACCAGGACGGCGATGGTGCCCGCGCCCAGTCCGATCGAGGCCAGCGCCCCGGTGCTCCCGACGGCGTCGGCGAGCGCGCCGGGCAGCCCGGCTATCTTCTCCAGCCCCGAGGCGGGCGCCTTGGCGCCCGCGACCGAGTAGAGCTGTCCGGCGATGAGTACAAGACCGATACCGGCCAGCATGCCTTCGACGACCGAGACCGAGATGGCCCGGAAGTAGCGCCCCAGCTTCAGGGCGCCCATGAGGAGCTGGAGCAGACCGGTGGCGAGCACCAGCACACCGAGGACCGGCAGCCCGAACTCCTGGACGGCCTCGAAGACCAGCACGGTCAGACCGGCGGCCGGTCCCGAGACCTGGAGGCTGCTGCCGCGCATCAGCCCGGTGACGATGCCGCCCACGATGCCGGTGACGAGCCCGAGCTCGGCCGGCACTCCGGAGGCGACGGCCACGCCGACGCACAGCGGCAGCGCGACCAGGAAGACGACCAGCGAGGCGGCGAAGTCCTGCCGCAGGTGAGGGAATTTGGTCAGCATGCCGATCACAGGGCCTCGAACGCGTCGGTCGCGGCGCTGTGCGCCTGGACGGCGCCCTTGTGGACCTCGTAGTACCAGGCATGCAGGGTCAGCTGACGCTCCTTCAGCTTCTGCTCGATGAAGGGGTACGAGCGCAGCCGCAGCAGCTGCGCCAGCACATGGGCCTGGACGCCTTCGGCGACCTCGGGGTCCTCGGCGGCGCCCGTCGGGCGCGGGGTGGCGTTCACGAGCCAGTCGCGCACGGCCGGTACGGCGTCGAGGTCGTCGCCGCGCACCAGCGCGCCGACGGCGCCGCAGTGGGAATGGCCGCAGACCACGATGTCGCTGACGCCGAGGACCTCCACGGCGTACTCGATGGTGGCCGCCTCGCTGGTGGGGTGCTCGGAGGCGTACGGCGGGACGATGTTGCCCGCGGTGCGGAGCTCGAAGAGCTCCCCGGGGCGGGCGCCGGTGATCAGGGCCGGAACGACCCGGGAGTCGGAGCAGGTGATGAAGAGGACCTGCGGGGACTGCCCTTCGGCCAGCTTGGCGAACTCCTCAGGGCGCTGTCCGAACGTGCGGGCGTTGTCGATGAGGGGCTGCATATGTGGTGACTCCTCCTGGCGCGCCGCAGTGGCGCGTCGGGGTTACATGACAGAGGTGGGGGGATTTGCTCTGCTGCTCAGCAGCGAAAGACCTGAAGCGCGGCCGGGGTATGTGCCGCGGTGGGTCTCGACGGGCGCTCGTGCGCGGCGCCGGCGGTGGCCGGTTCGTGCGCGGACGCGGGGTCCTGAGTGATCAGGGGCCGGTAGGGCGCCATGGGCCCTGAGTCGGCGACGCGGTGACGGTCACGAGTCCGCAGCGGACCGGTCGGGTCCCCATGGCCCGAGGGTTCGCAGTGGCGGGAGGTGAGGGTCTCGTCGCGCAGTGCCTTCCCGGAGGGCTTGATTCCGGGCTGGGCTTTGGCCTTTGCCTGACTGACTGTGTGCGCGTGTGCGAAGGATGCGGTGGGTGCGAAGAACTGGAGGGCGAGCAGGACGGCGGCAAGCAGCGAAACCACGGTCCGTGCCGTCGTACCTCGGAACATGCGCCCCCCTCCGGTAAGTCCACACCTCTTGCGCGTGCCAACACTTGGTCAATCGTTGGTCAAGAAACACATTAGCCCGGCAAAGTTGTTTGCAGGGTTAACTTAACGTTTCAAGCTGAAGAGAGCCTGAAACGCGCGGGTGGCATGGCTGGAACTCCCCCTTGACCAGGGGGAGTTGACGGGATAGCGGGCGTCAGGCGGTGACGAGGCCCTGCGCGTCGCGCGCCAGGGCGGTGAGCCGCGAGATGGCGCGGAAGTACTTCTTGCGGTAGCCGCCCTTCAGCATCTCCTCGCTGAAGAGGCGGTCGAAGGGCAGCCCCGAGGCGAGGACCGGGACCTCACGGTCGTAGAGCCGGTCGGCGAGCACGACGAGCCGCAGGGCGGTGGACTGGTCCGGAATCGGCTGTACGTCGGTGAGGCACACGGCCTTCAGGCCATCGGTCAGCGCGCCGTACCGGCTGGGGTGGACGCGGGCGAGATGCTCCAGCAGATGCGGGAAGTCGTCGAGCGAGGCGCCCGAGGTGGCGTACGCCGCCTTCGTCACCTGTTCGTCCGAGTACGGCGCCGGCGCCTCGGGCAGGCCGCGGTGGCGGTAGTCCTCGCCGTCGATGCGCAGCGCGCGGAAGTGGGCCGACAGGCCCTGGATCTCCCGCAGGAAGTCGACCGCCGCGAAGCGGCCCTCGCCGAGCTTGCCGGGCAGCGTGTTGGAGGTGGCGGCGAGCGCGACGCCCGCGTCGACCAGCTTGCCGAGCAGGGTGGAGACGAGGACGGTGTCGCCCGGGTCGTCCAGCTCGAACTCGTCGATGCACAGCAGCCGGTGGCCGGAGAGCGTCTGCACCGTCTGCTGGAAGCCGAGGGCGCCGACGAGGTTCGTCAGCTCCACGAAGGTGCCGAACGCCTTGAGCGACGGCTCGGCCGGCGTCGCGTGCCAGAGAGAGGCGAGGAGGTGGGTCTTGCCGACGCCGTAGCCGCCGTCGAGATAGACGCCGCGGGGCCCTGCCGGGGTCTTGGGCGCCTTGGACCTGCCGAACCCGAGGAAACCGCGCTTGCCGGTCTTCCCGGCGCCGCTGGCGTGCGCCCCGCCGAGCCCGCCCGCGAAGCCTTCCAGGACGCGGACCGCGTCGGTCTGGCTGGGCTGGTTCGGGTCCGGTATGTACGTGCTGAAGCGGACCGAGTCGAAGCGCGGCGGCGGCACCATCTCGGCGACCAGCCGGTCCGCGGGGACGTGCGGCTCACGGGTGCAGAGCGAGAGCGGGCTCGCTTCGGCTATCGGGCTCGGCTTGGACGCGGCGGTGGAGGACGACACGGTTCACCATGCTAAGCGCCGTGCCACACTCCTTGGCATGCGACGCCTGTTCCCTGTGACCGACGAAACAACAGCGAGGGCCTCCGGCGGTTCGGCCGGGGACGACGGGGGTGGAGCTGCCGATGGGGGGCTTGTTGCCGGTGCTGCCGTAGTCACCGGTGCGGCTGGTGAGGGTTCGGAGGGTGAAGCCTCCGGCGAGGGCTCGGGGGCCGGTTTCCCCGGTGGGGACCTGGTCGACCGGGAGTGGAGCCTCGCCGAGCTCGCCGTCGCCTATGCCTACCCGCGGCTCGGGCCCGGCGGGCGGCAGCCCTGGCTGCGGGCCAACATGGTGTCCACGCTGGACGGGGCGGCCCAGCACGACGGCCGTTCGCAGCCCATCTCCAACGCGGCCGACATGCGGATCTTCGGCACGCTGCGGGCACTGGCGGATGTCGTGATCGTCGGTGCCGAAACGGTACGTCAGGAGGGGTACCGCCCGGCACGCGCGCGTGCGGAGTTCGCGGGGGCCCGTCAGGCCGCCGGACAGGAGCCCGCACCGGCCATCGCGGTGGTCAGCGCGAGCCTGGACCTGGACTACGGCCTGCCGCTGTTCACCTCGCCCGCCGTGCCCACCCTGGTCCTCACGGGCGCCGCCGCCGCCCCGGACCGGATGGCCGCCGCGGAGAAGGCGGGGGCGCGCGTGGTGGTCGCCGGTGACGGCGTCGGCGTGGATCCCGTCCGTGCCGTCCAGGCCCTCGCCGAGCTCGGCCACACCCGGCTGCTGACCGAGGGCGGGCCACGGCTGCTCGGACAGCTGGTGGCCGCCGGGGTGCTCGACGAGCTCTGTCTGACGATCTCCCCGATGCTCACCGCCGGTGACGCGCAGCGCATCGCCGGAGGGCCCTCGGTGGCGGTCCCGAAACGGTTCGGGCTGGCATCCCTGCTGGAGGAGGGCGGATTCCTGTTCGGCAGGTACCGGCGGACGTGAGGTTGGTACGCACATGGGTACTACCGACGCCGTAGTCCTGAAAACGGCGGAATAGACCGTTCCGTTTAGCTTCCGCCGGGCACACTAAAACTCGCAGTCCCCGTGCGAGCACGGGGCAGGATGGTTTCCGCAGAAGGGGCGCCCGGTGTTCACAAGCGTTTTGATGATCGAGAAGGCCCTGACGTCCGCCGACGTGGAGTTCGTCACCACCTTGCACGGGGACGAGCAGGTCGCCTTCCATGTGCTGCTCCAGCCGCGCGGTGAGCAGGCCGACAGACTGTTGCGCGCCATCGACGACATCGCCCTCGGCGAGCTGGACGAGGCGGTCCGGGAGGGGAAGACCCCGGAGGGGGAGGAGGCGATGAGTACGGGGGATCGGGCGCTGGAGGTGTCGCTCACGGCGTTGCGCTCCGCCGGGGCGGCGGCGGAGGGGCGGTTGCTGGAGGACCATCCGCTGGATGCGCTGCGGGCCGTGGTGGGCGAGGTCGGCGCGGATGAGGTGATCGTGCTGACCGATCCCCACTACGTGGAGGAGTTCTTCCACCGGGACTGGGCGTCGAGGGCTCGGCACAAGGTGGGGGTGCCGGTGCTGAAGCTGTTCTCGCACAGCAAGGCGTAGGGCTTTTCGGGGGCGCGCCGTAGGGGCGTGGGTGTGGCGTGGGTGGTTTCCCGGCTGCGGGTCGTCTGTGGCCGGTCGCGCAGTTCCCCGCGCCCCTGGGTGGGCACAGGTCCCGGCG
>JABFVM010000427.1 GCA_013362785.1 Streptomyces sp.
TCAGTTCTTTCCTGTCAGGTCTTCCGGGCGACGTGGATGACGAAGTCGACGTCGTTCTCGTCGAAGTCGCGCCGAAAGTCCCCGAACTCCTCTACCGACTCGAATCCGGATTCCCTGAGCAGGGCCGACAGCTCGGCGGAAAGAATCGGGTACACCTCCAGATGGTGGGTGCCGCCGTCCGTGAACTCGTACTGGAAACGGCACAGTTGGTCGTCGATGTGCGCGACCGAAACCGATGCACCCGTACCGCAGTAGTAGTAGTTTCCGCTGCTCTCGTAGCGGTGGCGGCGAATGGAGTCGAAATTCCGGTGGTCGACTATGAGGACGCCGCCCGGGTTGAGCGCCTCGTAGAACTCGGCGAGGACCGCACGACGATCGGACTCCCGGAAAAGGTGGGGGAACGAGCTGCCGAGACAGACGATCGCGTCGTACCGTCCCTGGATGTTGTCGCGCAGTTGCCGCCAGTCCGTCCGGACGGTCGGAAACGACTGGCCGTACCGCGCGGCGTTCAGCCGGCTGCGCTCGATCATCTCCGCGCTGCCGTCCACGGCGGTGACATCGAAACCGTGCTGGGCCAGCATGACGGAGTGGTATCCGGTGCCGGCGGCGGCGTCGAGCACACGACGGGCGCCCGCTCCCGCGAGGATCTCCACGAAGAAGCCCTGCTCGCCCTCCTCACGGCGGTCCCAGTCGATCAGCTCGTCCCAGCGGTCCACGAGCGTACGGATGTACTGGCCCGCGAAGTCGTCCGCGGACTTGGCGGTGTTGGTGGTCATGGGAGTCTCCCGACGGGGCGGTGGATGGGCGAGGGGCAGACCGGGCGCACGGGCGGTCAGCGGAACGACGCGGCGAACTCGCCGTATTTGCGGGCCAGTTCGTCGGCCCAGTCGGCGCAGTCACCGAGCTTCATGCTGGGGCAGTCGTATCCGAGCAGACGGTTCATGACGGCCATCTCGCGCTCGGTGAAGTGCACGGTGCCGTCTTCGTCGATCCGGGCGATGCCGTCGGCCTGCTGACAGACCTCGTTGAGCCGGACGGCCTCCTGCGCCGTGAGCCCTTCCGGCAGGTCGAGCGTCCCGCCGTCCCGGTGGACGCGGACCGGATATCCACCGGGCAGCCCGCCGGGCGCCGGCGCGTGCGCGAGGACGCCGCTGTCCGTCGCCATGCCGTGCAGGACCCGCACGGCGGACGACGCCGTGAGCAACTGGCCGTCGATGCCGCCGAGGCGCTTGAGCCGGTTGTCGAGCTGGGCGAACAGCGCGTGGTGGTCGACTTCGGCGGATGCGCCGTCCTTGGTCGACACGTCGAGGTGGTACGCGCCGTTGCCCGCGTCCCCGAACCGGGGCACGTAATGGCTGAAGTAGTGCTGGGCGATCAGCCTCACCTCCACGTCGGCGGCGCGCACCCCCAGCAGGTGCGCCGAGCCGTGGGTCAGGGCGGGCACGATGTTGGCGACGTTGCCCACGCCGATGGTCGGTGCGAGCCCGACCTTGTCGAGCACGGGGCCCACCGCGTCGGGGAAGGAGGCGTTCACCACCCTTGTGTCGATCGCGGAGGCCTTGACCGCCTGCATCAGCAGGTGATTGAGCGTCAGATGCATGGGCAGCCAGGGCCCGAACTGAGCCTCGTCCAGTTCCTCGAACGTCTTCCTGGGCAGGCCGGTGATGACCCGCCAGGACTGGAGGGACCCGCCCATGAACACGATGTCCGGGCGGACCGTCGCGAGCGTCTGCGCGGTGGCCTCGACGTTCCCGAGGTCCATGTGCACCGTGTCGACGCTGCCGTGGTGCCCCAGATTCGTGGCGGTGAACAGGGCCAGATTGCCGCGCCTGCGGATGGCCTCCGTGTCCCGCCCGGCCAGCACGACCCGGTTGGTCGCCGGGTCGCTCAGCAGCATCGTGAGGACCTTGGCCGACAGGTCGCCCATGCCGACGAGCATGATCAGGGGCTGCTCGCCGGCGCGCTTCGCCGTGCCCCGCATGCCGGAGTGATGATTCACCGTCTCTGCCCTTCCTTACGATCAGCGCGGATAGCAGCCGTTGTCGGCCCGCAGCAGGGCGCCGGTCAGCGTCCGTGACCGCTCGCTGAGCAGATAGGCGCACACATCGGCGACGTACTCGGGGAGGATGTCGCCGTCGAGCAGCTCCTGCCGCTTGTACTCGGCGTACCGGTAGTCGGGTATGCGGTCGGCGATGGCCGTACGGACGATCAGCCCGGGCGACACCACGTTGACCCTGATGTACGGGGCGAAGTTCATGGCGTTGGACTTGGTCAGCCCGATGACCCCGGCCTTGACCGTCCCGTACAGCGCGTCGGAGCTGCCCACCTCGCCGGCGACCGAGGCCAGGTTGACGATCGCGCCGCGCCGCTCGGCGGGCAGCAGATGATCGGCGAAGCGCCGCGAAAGCCACACCGGGCCCTTGATGTTGATGCCGATGACACGGTCGATCGTCTCGTCGTCGTACTCCCACACCGGCTGCCCGAGATACAGCCCGGCGTTGTTCACCAGGCCGTCCACTTCCGGGTGGGCCGCGATGACCGCGTCCATGAAGGAGTCGCAGTCCTCGTGCGAGGAGACGTCGCGGACGTGGGTCTCCAGCGGCCGGCCGTGGTGCTCGTCCGCGAGGGACTTCAGTCCGTTCTCGTCGATGTCGCAGGTGATGACCGTCTTGCCGTCGTCGAGCAGGCGCCCGACCAGGGCGCGCCCGACTCCGCCGGCGCCACCGGTGACGATCACAGTGCCGACGCTCATGTCGTTGCCTCCTTCGTCGCCGGCCGGAGCCGGAACTGGTCGAGGTGTTCGTAGAAGGGGCGGCAATGCCGTACGAAGTCCCGCAGATGCGGCATGTCGGCGTAGCCGAACCGGTACTTGCGCTGCGGGGCCCCGATGCCGCTGCTCGCGGAGACATCGGTGTGCCATCCGCTCCACGTGGTCCACTCGGGGCGCTCACCGGCGGACCATTCGAGGGCCTCCGGCAGGAACGGGACACCGATCGCCTCGCAGTAGGCGGCGATGGTCTCCTGGGGCCGGGCCGCCAGGTCCGAGGCGTTGAGCACGAGCGGGGGAACGCCGGTCAGTTCGCTCACGCGGTCGTAGAGCCGCGCCAGCTCCTGGTAGCCGAGCACGTCACGGGTGACGTCGGGATGCACGGTGGCATGGGAGAGTACGGCCTCTTCCGGGTCCCGGATCAGAAAGGTGTTGACCTGCCCCAGCAGGTACTCGGGGTCGCCCAGGAGATGGTCCAGGCAGTGGTAGGGGAAGTCCTTGTGGAACACGGGACGTTCCCCTCGCGCGGCCTCCATCATCCGTTTGATGTCGGGGTAGGTGAGGGGATGGCCGGGCTGGGGGTTCTTGTGCGGGATCGCGGCGCGTTCCTCGTGCATGAAGTAGACGTAGGCGAACTCCTCGTGGAAGACCGTGAAGTCGCCACGCTCGATGAAGGACCGTTCGAGCGCCGTCGACATGGACCTGGGATGGCTCCACAGGGCGATGGACGGGTTCATGATGAGGCTCCCTCCCTGGTGCGGATCGCGGTCAGCGTGTGCTCGCGGACAGCAGCAGCGGCTGTGCGGAGTCGGTCATCGTCTGGAACCGGTGGGCGATGAAGTCGAGCAGTTTCCGTGTGTTGCCCAGCACTTCGGCATAGGTCGAGATGAAGGAGCCGTAGTGGGCGAATTCGTCGACGCTCATGCCGTACGGGTCGTAGGCGCTGTGGAAGGAGGGCAGCCACATCAGCTTCTCCAGCACCTGGGCCGGCACCTCCTGTTCGATGGCGTCGGGCGCGAAGGCGGGCAGCTCGTGGTCGCGCCGCATCACATCGGCCACGAACTGGGGCTTGCAGGTGTAGGCGATCGCGCCGCCCGCGCTCTGCTCCAGGTGCATGCTCAACGTGCCCGGGACCGTCGCCGGATCGTCGACCTCCAGGCTGGAGACGAGGGGTTTCACCGGGTGGCCGTGCTCCCGGATCCGCCGGTGGATGCGCTTGAGGATGGCCACCTCGGCCCAGCGGATGTCAGCCGGGGTGAGGTCGATGCCGCGGGTGGCCGCTTCGTGGCGCAGATCGCTGTTCGCGCCGAAGCGCCCGATCATATGGGTGAAGACGGCACGCCATCGGTCGACGGCGACGCCCCGGCGGCGGGCCTCCCCGAGTCCGGACTCGACGGCCTCGGCACAGGCGAGGAACTGCGGAACGGTGTACGAGAGCGTGTTGTTGACCGATATCCCGTGACCCACCAGCCGCCGGATCACCTCGTATCCGGCAGCGGACCCGGGCACCTTCACCATCAGGTTCGGCGAGATCCGGGCGATCCTGAGAGCCTGTTCGAGCATGAGGTCGGCATCGAACATATAACGCGGATCGAGTTGACCGGAGACCCAGCCGAACCGGCCCTGACTCGCCTCCCACATCGGCAGCATCCGCGCCGTCGCGCGCCGCAGAGCCTCCTCGTACACGAGGCGGAAGGTGCTCTCCACATCGGGCATGCTCTGGTCGCGGATGATGTCCTGGATTTCCCTGCCCCAGACATCGGGCGAGGCGAGAATGCTCTGCGCCACCAGCGAGGGGTTGGTTGTTATCCCGCGTACGAGCGAGGCGCCGGGTGTCCCGGGACAGAGAAACCGGTCGAGTTGCCGTGCCCAGCGATCGCGTGTTTCGTTGTCCGGTGCTTCTTTCAGGAATCGGTTCCGCCACCGGGGGAAATCGAGAGGTGAGGAATCCCACCAGATTTCGGCCGCAGGGCTGACGCGCTGCAGTTCTTCCAGAACGAGCGGCATACGAGGGTGACCTTCCAATCCGATCCCGGGGCGTCGGGAGAGATGGACAGACTTACTGAAGCAGGGCGCTCTAACGGGCTGATATCGATGCGCTCACGGGCTGGAGCGCCGACCACTTCCCGAGCAGTGCGGGAAGCGCGGTCATCGACTCGAAAGTGATGGCGCCGGCCGCGGCGAGATCGGCCGCCGTACCGTTCTCCGGCGGTGCGTAGCCGAAGGCGGTCATACCGGCGGCGACGGCTGCCCGCACACCGACCAGGCTGTCCTCGACGACGGCGCACCGGCCGGCCGGAACGTCCATGTCACGGGCCGCGTGGAGAAACAGCCCGGGATCCGGCTTCCAGGAGCCGACCTCGTACGCGCTGTAGATGCGGTCCTCGAAACGGGACAGCAGGCCGGTCAGCCCAAGCGTGTGCACGATCTTTTCGCGCGGTGCGCTGGATGCCGTGCAGAACGGGAGGGCGAGTTCGTCGATCACCTGCCGTACGTGCGGAACAGGCCGTAAGGACGTGGCGAACAGGGCGGCCGATCGACGGCGGAACTCCGGCACGAAATCGGGCGGCAGCGCCCTCCCGAGCTCCTGTTCCAGCTCGGCGACCCATGTGGCGACCTTGCGTCCACGGATGAGGGCGAGCGCGTCCGCCGGCGAGTAAAGGAGCCCTTCGGTCGCCACCAGCTCGCGCATCGCCTGCGCGCCGAGTCTCTCGCTGTCCACCAGAACACCGTCGCAGTCGAAAACGACAAGTCTCCTCGCCACCGGGAGTTCCTTCCGTTGAGATGCGAATGAATCCCAGGACAGCACGGCTGCCTCACGATTCACTCCCGGCCGGATATCGGAAGGAAGGCACTTTCAAAAGGTGTCAAACCGGGCGCGCGTGACAGAGTCCTCGGTGATCTGGAGTTACGGCTGGAGACTGTCACGGCCTTCCGGCTACGTTCTCCGGCATGTCCTGAGATTCTTCGCGGCCTGCAGTCCGGAGTGTCCATACGAGAGGAATTCCCATGGAGTTCGGAGTTCTCGGTCCGCTTTCCATCACGGATGTACCGGTGAGTTCTCTGTCCGCAGTCGCGGCGGACGCCGATGCGGGCGGCGCCGTGGACCGGCTCCCCTCCGCGCCCAAGACACGACAACTTCTCGCGCTGCTCCTCCTGCACGCGGACGCCCAGGTCTCGCTCGACCTGTGCGTGCAGGAACTGTGGGGCGAGGACTCACCCCGCAGCGCCGTACAGAGCGTCCACACCAGGGTCTTCCAGCTGCGCCAGGCGCTGGCCACCCTGCCCTCCGTGCGCTCGGTGGAAGCCGCCAAGCGCATCCTTGAGACACGTCACAACGGCTATGTGATGCATGTGCGGCAAGGCGACCTGGACCTGCACTCCCTGGACGCGCACATGGCCGAGGCCCGTCGGGCCCGGGCCCACGGCGACGATGCGCTGTGCGCCACCGCTCTGCGCTCCGCGCTCGCGCTCTGGCGCGGACGGACGCTCGTCGACATCGAGGCCGGCCCGCACGTCCAGGCTCAGATCTCCCACCTCGAAGGGGTCCGGATGACCGCCCTTGAGCAGTCTCTGGACGCCGAACTGCGGCTCGGCCTCCACCATCAGCTGCTCTCCGAGCTGAGCCTGCTCGTCTCCCGGCATCCGACGCACGAGAACCTGCACGCCCAGTACATGATCGCCCTCTACCGGTCGGGACGCACCGCCCACGCGCTGGAGGTCTATCACGCGCTGAGCCGCCATCTCGCCGACGAACTCGGCATCGAACCGTCGCACAGGCTGCGCACGTTGCAGACCGCCGTACTGACCGAGAGCTCGGAGCTGGATCTGCGGCCGCCCGAGAACCTCAGGCTTTCGCTGGACCTGGTCACCAGCCGCTGACGGACCGCTCGCCGACGCAGACACCAAAGGGGGGAGACCTCGATGCCCGATGCGCGTTCCACGGCCCCGGCCGGTCCCGCCGGCGCCGACCAGCGGCGGATTCACCGCTTCCAGACCCGTATCGCGGTCTGTGCCGGGGGCGGAGAGGTGTGCGACGGATGGGTGCTGGGAGTCGTCGGTGCGGCCCTGCCGCTGGCCCGCGGTGATCTCGCGCTGACCTCGCTTCAGACCGGGCTGATCGGTGCCGCCACGCTCATCGGCATCTTCTTCGGAGGGCTCGTCTTCGGCCGGCTCACCGACAGGGTCGGCCGGCAGAAGATGTACCTCGTCGATCTGCTCGTCTTCCTGGCCGGTTCGGTGCTCCAACTCGTCGTCGACGGTGCCCTCCAGCTCTTCGCCGTACGGCTGCTGATGGGCATCGCCGTCGGAGCCGACTACGCGATCGCGGGAGCGCTGGTCGCGGAGTTCGCCCCACCCGAGCGACGGGGACGCCTGCTGGCCTCGCTCATCGCGTTCTGGTACGCGGGCTACACGATCGCCGCCGTCGTCGGCTTCGGCCTCGCCTCGTGGAGCACGGACGCGTCCATGTGGCGCTGGATCCTGGCCAGTAGCGCCGTACCCTCGCTCGTGGTGCTGGTGGCCCGGCTGGGAACTCCCGAGTCGCCGCGATGGCTGGCGAGCAAGGGACGCTACGCCGAGGCGGACGCGATCAGCCGGCGGTGGCTCGGAACGCCCCTCGACGAGGAGGACGCGGGCGGGACACCGACCGTACGGCCGGGGCTCGCGGCGCTGTTCGCCCCCGCGTATCGGCGCAGAACCCTGTTCACCAGCGTCTTCTGGCTCTGCCAGATCACCCCGTTCTTCGCCATCTCCACCTTCGCGCCCCAGGTGCTGGCCGCTCTGGGCGCCTCCGACGACGGCGTCAGCGAGGTGCTGCTCAATGTCTTCCTGCTGGCGGGCTGTCTGAGCGGCGTCTGGCTGATCGGCCGGATCGGCCGGAGGCAGTTGCTCATCTGGACGTTCGTCGTCACCGCCGCGGCTCTGCTGGCGCTCGGGCTGTGGCCGTTCGGTCCGCAGTGGATGATCGTCGGCTGCTTCGCGACGTTCGCGCTGTTCCACGCGGCTTCGAGCACGCTGCAGGCGGTGTATCCGAGCGAGGTCTTCCCCACCGGGATCCGCGCCACCGGCATCGGCTTCGCCGCCGCCACCAGCCGTGTCGGCGGCGCGGTGGGCACGTTCCTGGTGCCCATCGGGCTGCAGACATGGGGAGTCGGGGCCGTCATGCTGTGCGGCTGCGCGCTGTCCCTGGTGGGCGCTTCGGTGTCGGTGGCGTGGGCGCCCGAGACGAGCGGCCTCGATCTGTCCAGGGCGAGTGCGCCGCAGGAGGCCCCGCGCCAAGGAGCCCCCAAGGCGTCCCAGCCGGCTTGACCCGCTCGTGCACAGCCCCTCCCGAACCGGACGACAAGAGGAGAGCCATGTCCCGCCGCCTGTTCACGTCGGAGTCGGTCACCGAAGGCCACCCCGACAAGATCGCCGACCAGATCAGTGACGCCGTCCTCGATGCGCTGCTGCGCGAGGATCCCCTGTCACGCGTGGCCGTGGAGACGCTGATCACCACGGGACTCGTCCACGTTGCAGGGGAGGTGACCACGCGGGCGTACGTCCCGATAGCGACACTCGTCCGGGAGAAGATCCTGGAGATCGGCTACGACTCGTCGGCGAAGGGGTTCGACGGCGCCTCCTGCGGGGTGTCGGTGTCGATCGGCTCGCAGTCTCCGGACATCGCGCAGGGAGTGGACACGGCGTACGAGTCCCGCGTCGAGGGTGCCGCCTCCGGTGCGGCCGTGGACGACCTCGACCGGCAGGGAGCCGGGGACCAGGGCCTGATGTTCGGTTACGCCACGGACGAGACGCCGGAGCTGATGCCGCTTCCGGTCCATCTGGCCCACCGGCTCTCGCACCGCCTGGCCGAGGTCAGGAAGGACGGGACGATCCCGTACCTCCGTCCTGACGGCAAGACCCAGGTCACCATCGAGTACGACGGGGACCGGCCGGTGCGGCTGGACACCGTCGTCGTCTCCTCCCAGCACGCGCGTGACATCGACCTGGACAGCCTGCTCGTCCCGGACCTCCGGGAGCATGTCGTGGACCACGTCCTCGCAGGGCTCGAAGCCGACGGCATCAAGCTGGAGACCGACGGCCACCGACTGCTGGTGAACCCGACCGGCCGGTTCGAGATCGGCGGCCCGATGGGCGACGCGGGGCTGACCGGCCGGAAGATCATCATCGACACCTACGGGGGCATGGCCCGGCACGGCGGCGGCGCCTTCTCCGGCAAGGACCCCTCCAAAGTGGACCGTTCGGCGGCGTACGCGATGCGCTGGGTGGCCAAGAACGTCGTCGCCGCGGGTCTGGCCCGACGCTGCGAGGTTCAGGTCGCCTACGCCATCGGCAAGGCCGAACCGGTAGGACTGTTCGTCGAGACCTTCGGCACCGACACCGTCCCCGTCGAGCTCATCGAGCAGGCGATCACCGAGGTCTTCGACCTCAGGCCGGCCGCCATCATCCGCGACCTCCAGCTGCTCCGCCCGATCTACTCCCAGACCGCGACGTACGGGCATTTCGGGCGGGAACTGGCCGACTTCACCTGGGAACGCACGGATCGTGCCGCTGAACTCCGCTACCACGCGGGTGTCTTCCGGTGAACGACGGCGGACCGGCCATGGCTACCGTGACGAGAAGCCGGAGGCCGGCCGGGAACGTCCCGCTCATCGGGGCCGCGGCCGGCCGGCCCAGCTTCTCCTTCGAGTTCTTCCCTCCGAAGACGGGGGCGGGCGAACGCACTCTCTGGGAGGCGATCCGCCGGGTCGAGGCCCTGGCGCCGACCTTCGTCTCGGTCACGTACGGCGCCGGTGGTTCGTCCAGGCAGCGCACGGTCGAGGCCACCCGACGGATCGCCACCGAGACGACACTGCGGCCCGTCGCCCATCTGACGGCCGTCGGGCACTCCGTCGCGGAGCTGCGGCACATCATCGGCCAGTACGCGGACGCGGGGGTACGGGACGTCCTGGTCCTGCGCGGCGATCCGCCGGGCGACCCGCGCGGCCCCTGGGCCCCTCATCCACAGGGCTTGCGTCATGCGTACGAACTCGTCGAACTCGTGCGGTCGCTGGGCGACTTCTCCATCGGAGTGGCCGCGTTCCCCGAGCGTCACCCGCGTTCGCCGGACTGGGCGAGCGACATCCGGCACTTCGTCGCCAAGTGCCGGGCCGGTGCGGACTACGCGATCACGCAGATGTTCTTCCACGTGGACGACTACCTGCGGCTGCGGGACCGGATCACGGCCGCGGGCTGCGACACGCCGGTCATCCCGGAGATCATGCCCGCCACCGACGTGCGCCAGATCCGTCGCTTCGCCGCGCTGAGCGACGCCGCCTTTCCGGAGGACCTCGCCCGGCGTCTGGAGGCCGCACGCGGCAACCCGGCCGAGGGACACCGCATCGGCGTCGAGTACGCGAGCGCCATGGCCGCGCGGCTGTTGGACGAGGGAGCCCCCGGCCTGCACTACATCACGCTCAACCGCTCCACCGCGACGCTTGAGATCCACCGGAACGTCGAGCCCGCCCACTTCCACCACTGACCGACCGCCATGAGCACGGCCGGGGAGGGACACCATGCGTATCGCTGTCACAGGTTCCATAGCCACCGACCACCTGGCCACTTTTCCCGGGAGGTTCACCGACCAGCTGATCGAGGGCCGGCTCGATCGTGTGTCCCTCTCCTTCCTCGTCGACGAGCTGCACGTACGCCGTGGAGGGACCGCGGCCAACATCGCGTTCGGCCTCGGCCTGCTCGGACTCACCCCCCTCCTGGTCGGTGCGGTGGGGGCCGACTTCGAGGAGTACGGGGCCTGGCTGGAGGAGCACGGAGTCGACACCGCGCACGTCCGGGTGTCCAGCACCCGGCAGACGGCTCGTTTCATGTGCACCACGGACGAGGACCAGAACCAGATCGCCTCCTTCTACGCGGGGGCCATGGCCGAGGCTCCCCTCATCGACCTCGCCCAGGTGTCCGGACACGGCGGCGGGATCGACCTGGCCCTGATCTCCCCGAACGATCCGGCGGCGATGACGCGCCACACCGAGCAGTGCCGGGAACTCGGGATCCCGTTCGCCAGTGACCCTTCGCAGCAACTCGCCCGCCTCGGCCGGGAGGACGTCCGACGGATCGTTGGCGGAGCGCGGTGGCTGTTCACCAACGAGTACGAGGCCGCCATGCTGCTGGACACGAGCGGCTGGACCCGGGAGGAGGTACTGGGCCGGGTCGGAGCGTGGGTCATCACCCGGGGGGCCGACGGAGTCCTGGTCGACACGGCCGGGACCGGACCGGCGGCTTTCCCCGCGGTGCCCGTGCGCGCGGCCGCCGACCCCACCGGCGTCGGCGATGCGTTCCGGGCCGGCTTCCTCGCGGCGTGGAGCTGGGGACTTCCCCCGCATGCCGCCGTCCCGCTGGGCTGTGCCCTGGCCACGACGGCGCTGGAGGCCGTCGGCCCGCAGCAGTACGAGGTGTCGTCGGCGGATCTGCTGAGCCGGATCGGGGCCGGCTACGGTGACTCGGTCGCCGCGCTGCTCGCACCGCACCTGACGGCCCGGGTGCCGCTCGCCACCGGACCGGTGTTCACGGCCGGAGGCACCCGATGACCGGTGAACCCGACACGGTCGACATCCCCGTCGGCAGCGCGGTGTTGCGCGATCTGGCGGCGGAGGGGGTGTCCTTCTGGCTCGCCGGACTGAGCAGGGCGGCACTCGCCGACGGCTCGCTGAAGGCGTGGATCGCCGATGCGCACATCAGCGGGCTGGTGCTCTCCGCCTCGGCGATGACGCGCGAGATCCGCCGGACCGACGACCACGCCTACCGTGATCAACTCGGCCTGCTGGCGCAGCGGCACGCCTCGCCCGAGGAGAAGGTGCGGGCCCTGTTCGCCTACGACGCGCGCTGGGCGTGCGACCTCCTCTCTTCCGTGCACGAGGCCGCCGCGGGGCTCGACGGCTGGGTCTGCGTGGAACTCGACGCACGACTCGCACACGACCGCCGGTCCGCACTCGAAGAGGCCCGCACGCTCGCCCTCGCCGTCAACCGTCCGAACCTTCTGGTGACGGTGGCCGCCACCGACGCCGGTCTGGGTGTCCTCAGTGAGTGCGTCGCCGACGGCATCGGTGTGAACGCGGCCCTCATCCACTCGGCCGAGCGTTACGAGGAAGTCCTCGACGCCTACTGGGACGGACTGGAGCGATCGCACGAGGCCGGCCGGAATCCGGACCGGGTGACGTGTGTGGCGACCTGGGAACTGGCCGAGGTGGAAGCGGCGGTGGACGAGGGGCTCGGTGAGCTCGGTGGTGTCCGTGACACCACCGAGCTGCGCGGCCGCACCGCCCTCGCCCTCGCCCGGACCGCCTACGACCTCCAGGAGCGCAGGCTCGACTCCCCGCGATGGCGCGCCTTGCGGAACGCGGGAGCCCGCCCGCACCGACTGGTCTGGTCCGGTGCCGGAGCGGGCGAATGCCCCTCGGATCCCGGGCACCTGGCCGCGCGCGTACGCCAGGTCGAGGAGATCGTGGCCTGGCGGACGGCGCACGTGCTGCCCCGCGGTGCCCTGGCGGAGGCCGCCCGCCGGGCGAGGCCGCGCGGCGACTCCCTGACGGGTGAGGCCGCGGCGGCTCTCGACGTCATGGCGGCGCTGCGCCGACGGGGCATTCATCTCGGCTGCCTGGCCGAGAGGCTGGAGCGAGTGCGGATACGGCGGTTGGAGCGTGACCGCGAGGAACTCCTGGACGCCGTACAGAACCCGCCGGCCGTCAGTACGTACCGGTGAGGTTCGCACCCGCGCCGGTCGGCCGCCGTCCGGGGAACGTGCCGCCGACCAGCGCGAGCAGCGGCGCGGCCTTCACGGCGGTCTCCTCGAACTCGGCCACCGGGTCCGACAGCGCCGTGATCGCCCCCCCGATGCCGTACCGCACCCGCCCCGGTGTGACGACGGCCGTACGGATGACGATGCTCAGGTCCGCGGCGCCGTGGAGCGAGAAGTATCCGATCGCACCGGAGTAGACACCGCGCGCCCCGCCCTCCAGCCCGTCGATGATCTGCATGGTCCGCTCCTTCGGGGCCCCGGTCATGGAGCCACCCGGGAACGCGGCGCGCACGCACCGGACCGCGCTGCTGTCCGGCCGCAGTGTGGCCCGCACGGTACTGACCAACTGGTGCACGGTGGCGTAGGTCTCCACGGAGAAGACGTCATGCGCGCCGACCGAGCCGATCTCCGAGCACCGGCCGAGGTCATTGCGGACCAGATCGACGATCATCAGGTTCTCGGCGCGTTCCTTCTCGTCCGTGCGCAGTTCCTCGGCCAGAGCCCGGTCGTGTTCCGGAGTGTCTCCGCGTGGGCGGGTTCCCTTGATGGGCCTGGACTCGGCCGTTCCGTCGGCGCCGACGCGCAGAAAGCGCTCGGGCGAACTGCTCAGGATGGACAACTCGCCGAAACGGAGCAGGCAGGCATGGGAGCCGGGACTGGCGCGCCGCAGCCGGCGGTAGCCCTGCCAGGGGTCCAGCGTGGTGCGCACCTCGGCCATGTTGGTGAGACAGATCTCGTACGACTCACCGGCGGCGATCTGCTCCTGGCAGCGTCTGATCAGCTCCAGATAGGCGGCTCGGTCGTGCCGGAGCTCGATCCGCACCTCTTCGTCGGAGGAGGGCGGGGCGGGTGCCGGCCCGGGCTGTCTGCCGGTGAGGCCGGCCAGTCGTGAGCTCGTCCCGTCCAGCCAGGCGACCGCGCCGGACGCGTTGTCCTGCTCGGCCAGCGCCAGCAGATAGGTGACCCGCGCGTGATGGTCGAACACCACCGCACGGTCCGCGAACAGCATGGTGGCATCGGCCTCGGCGGACCGGTGGGCCGTCTCACCGCCGCACTCCGCCCTGAGCTCGTATCCCAGACTGCCGACCCAGCCCAGCACGAAGTCGAACGGCAGGTCCGGCGCCTCGACGCGCAGCGCACGCAGGTCCTCGTCGAGCCAGTCCAGGAACTCTCCCGTGACCAGCTGGACGCCGGACCTTGAGGTGATCCGCACGGTGCGACTGCTGGTGTCGGCCGTGGCGACGCGGGCGAGCGGGCCGGAGCCGTCACCCATGAAGGAGAACCTGCCGGACGTGTCGTCCGTACGGCTGCTGTCGAGCCAGAACGCGTGGGGGGCGGTTCCGTAGAGATGCTCGAAGACCACTTCGTCGTCCCATCGGGTGGCCAACCGGCGGACGTGGACGGTCAGTTTCCGTCCGTGCCACGTCCGCGTCCGAGGCGTCGCGCGCGGAGCGGGCCGGGGGCGCCGGGTCCTGCCGTGCTCAAGGAAGTTGCCCAGGAGCTGGTGCCCGTGCCGGGTGCCGATGGATTCCGGATGGAACTGGACACCCCACAAGGGCCGTTCGCGGTGCCGCAGCCCCATGAGCACCCCGTCCTGGGTCCAGGCGGTCGCTTCGAGGGCGGGGGGAAGGGTGCGCACGGCGAGGGAGTGGTAGCGCACCGCGTCGAAGGGGCTCGGCAGACCGGCGAAGATCCCTTCGCCTCGGTGCAGAACGGGCGAGACACGGCCGTGGCACGGCTCCGGTGCCCGGCCCACCGCGCCCCCCGCCGCGAGCGCGATGCCCTGGTGGCCCAGACACACCCCCAGGAGCGGGGTACCGGAGGTGCTCACGATGTCCCGGCAGATTCCGAAGTCGCCCTCGCGGCCCGGGTGTCCGGGACCCGGTGAGATCACGACGTTGTCGAAGGCGGACAGATGACCGATCCGCCAGTGCGGGTCGTCGTTGCTGACAACGGTCGGTTCCCGGCCCGACAGTTCGGTCAGATAGTGGAACAGGTTGTAGGTGAAGGAGTCATGGTTGTCGACGAGCAGCGTCCGCATCAGGATCCGGCTCCTCCTTGTGATCGGTGTCCTCAGACGCGGGCGAGGTCGCGGCGGGTCCCGGCCGGCTGCCGGCGGTCGCGGGCCGGGCGTATCTCCAGCAGCAGGTGTTCGACCGGGTCGAGTCCTTCGTCGACCGTCCGGCTGTCGAGGGTGTGCAGTTCGCGGCCGCACTCCTCGGCGATCTCTCGCAGAGCGCCGAGGTTCCCCCGTGCGCTGAAGTGCAGAAGTGCGGTCCCGTCGTCGGTGAGGTGGTGCACGACCTCGGACAGGTACCTGCGGTGTGTGCGGTAGCCGGCGTCCACGTAGGCCCGTTCGTGGACGCTCCGGTAGGCGTAGTCGGCCGGTGCCATCACATAGTTGGAGCTCCAGAAGACCTGGTCGAACCGGGCGTCCGGGCCGAGCGCCGAGAACAGGTCGCTGCGCAGTGCCGTGACACGGCCGGCGACCCCGTGCCGTTCCGCGTTCCGTCGGGTGTTCTCGACGGCGTGCCCGTTGATGTCCGTGGCGACGACGGAGGCACAGCCGCGCAGGGCCGCCTGGACGGCGATGACGCCGGTGCCGCAGCCGATCTCCAGCAGGGACGAAGGGGGGTTGGACGAACCGGCGCCGGTCAGGCCCAGGAACTCGGCGCCGATGCGCGTCGAGGGGGAGTAGAGGGGAGCGAAGACCTCGTCGAGCAGCTCCCAGTTCCGGTCGAGGAGCCGGAACTCGCGGGGCCGGTCCGGCCGGGTCAGCGAACGGTTGCTGCGCTCAAGGGACTTGAGGTGGCTGCGTATGTGCGACATCGAACCTCCGTGGGGGGCGTGGATCGCCCGGTCGTGTCGAATGCCTCACAGCCTTCTCGAACGGCGGTCGGTACAGGAAGGTGGCCGGGTGACAGACCTGACCCTCCTGGATGGTGACTCGACCACTGGGATGGTGTGACATGTTTCATATGCGGCAGTGTTGACAGAACTGGCGTGCGTTATTGTCTGAAGTTGAAAGCTTTCCGTGTCGGTCGGGACCAGAAGGAGCGTGTGTGAAGCGGGTGGGGGCAACGGGGTTAGGTGCCGACCGTGTGGATGAGGCCGCGGCCATGCTCTCCATCCTCGAACTTCTCGCGGGGGAAGCCCCATCGGGTCGTATCGAGGAAGCCGTCAGGAGCTTCGGTGATGCCACGCCCGGGGGTGACGCGGCCGAGCCCCGGCTGGAGCGCGCCGGGCAGTTGGCGCTTCAGGTGCACTCCCGGTTCGCCCGGCGTCGGCAGCGGGAGGCCGAACTGTCCGCCCTGATCGACACGGCGCGCGATCTGACGCTCCCCTACGAGCTCGATGCGCTGCTGGAGATCATCACCCGACGCACTCGCACCTTGTTTGGCATGGACATGTCCTACATAGCCACCCGGGACGACGCCTCGGGGGACAGTTACGTACGGACGTCGGACGGGCACGCCTCCGCACTCACCGTGGGCTACCGCGTGCCGAGCAGCTGGGGACTCGGCGACAAGTCGACAGAGAACAACGTTCCCATCTGGACGCCCGACTACCTCTCGGACGACAGCTTTCGGCACTCGGCGGTCCTCGACGAAGTGGTGCGCGCCGAAGGCATCCGGGCCATCATCGCCGCACCGCTGATGGCCGGCTCCGTCTCCTTCGGGGTGCTCTACGCGGCCGACCGGAACATCCGCCATTTCAGCGTCGGTGACATCTCCCTGATGAGTTCGCTCGGGGGACTGGCGGCCGTGGCCATAGAGAAGACCCGCACGCTGGAGCGCAGCCACTCGGACGTCGCCGACCTGACCGAGTTCCGCCGCTTCGGAGAACTGCACAACAGACTGGTCGACCTCGCCATGACGGGCAGCGACCTGCAGACGCTGACCACCGAAGTGGCCACGGCGCTCGACGGAGCGGTACTTGTCCGGGACGTGGAGAACCACAAGCTCGCGGCCGTCGGAGAGCTGCCCTCGATCGACGAGGCCGAGGTACTGGCAGCCCTGCGGGCCGCATCCGCGCGCCGCGAGCCCGTCGTCGTCGGTGACGACAGCGGGGTGTGGCTCGCGCCCGTCATCGCGGGTGGCGAGGAACTCGCGGCGATGCTGCTGCATCCACGGGTCCCCCTGGGCGACACCGGCGTGCGCCGGATGCGGCTGACGGCACAGGCGGTGGCCGTGTCGCTCCGCGTGCACCGCAGCGAAGAGGCGGCGGCGAGCCCCTTCAGGGACGAGCTGTTCGACGACCTGCTGGCGGTGGAGCGACGGCCCCCCAAACAACTCGAACTGCGGGCCGGCCGGCTGGGCATCTCGCCCGATCAGCCGCTCGTCGTGCTGGTCGTGCGCCCCGAGGGCGGCACCGCCGGGCGCGCCGCGAACTGGGCCGCGTCGTACGCGCGCCGCATGGGCGGGCTACGCAGCATCCAGAGCGGCTGCATCTCCCTGCTGCTACCCGTGCGGCCCGACACCGGTCCGGCAACCGGCAAGGGGGCGGGATCCCTCGCCCGCTCCGTGTCCGACCAGCTGTCCGTGCTGCTGGGCCATCCGGTCACGGTGGGCGCGAGCGGTCCGGTCCGCAGCCTGGAACTGGTGCGCCAGACCCACCAGGAGGCCATGCGCTGTGTCGACACACTCGTCGCGCTCGGCAACGTGGGGGCCAGCGCGTCCGTCGAGGATCTGGGGTTCCTCGGCATCCTGCTCTCCGACGACCGTGACGCGGCTGCCTTCGTCGAGTCGACGATCGGACCCGTGCTCCACTACGACGCACAGCGGCTGACCGAGCTGACGAGGACACTGGACACGTACTTCGCCGCGGGTGGCAGCCAGACGAACGCGGCGGAACTGCTGCACGTACACCCCAACACGGTCTCCCGGCGCCTGGAGCGGGTGGCCGAACTTCTCGGCGCGGACTGGTCGACGCCGGAAAAGGCACTCGAAGTGCAGCTGGCCCTGCGGCTTCACCGAATGCACCGCGTACTGAGTCGGCAGCCAGGCGCCGACGGCGCGCCGGGGAGCTCCTCGGCTCAGGCGGACCGTCCCCACACCTCCGGGCCCTCGGCGCCGCACACCGAATAGTCGACGGCGCCCGCCGACCTCAGCGCCGAGATCGCGTACGCGCAGGAGGCCAAGGTCATGTGCCGGTGCCAGCCCTGCAGCGACCGACCCTCGAAGTCGCGCAGCCCGACCGCGTCACCGCGGGTGTGCCAGCCGTGCGCGACCTCCTCGTGCAGCCGGGTGAGGCTCAGGAGCGCCGGGGCGGATCTGCCGCGCACATTGGTCAGCCACACCTGACCGGGAGGGCGGCGCAGGTCGTGCCACACTCCGAGAGCGGTGAGCGGCCCGCCGCCCGGACCGTCGTCCGCGAGACGCACCCGGGTGGTAGCGAAGGCCGGGCCCGGGCGACCGGGCGCCCCGGCCGGCCGCGAGCGTTTCAGCCGCAGCGCCTTGTCGAGAACCCGCTGCGCCGGCGCGACGCGTCGCGTGTGGCCGCCCAGCACCGGATGGTCGGCCGTCACGTCCACCCGCCCACTGATCCGCATGACGACCGGGAACGCGCTCCTCAAGTGCCGGTGCACCAGACGCGCTTCCCCCGGAAGCCCGCGTACGTCCAGCAGCGCGGGCCGCAGCGGATCACCCCAGTCGTGTACGTCGTCCAGGAGCTCGGCGATGCCGTCCTCAGGGGCGGCGCCCAGCGATCCCTCGTCGCGCCAGCGTCCCGTCAGCCGAAGCCGCCAGCTGACGGGGGTGGTCACCTGCGCGGAGGCGAACCATATGCCGTACGCCTGCTGGCCGTTGACCACCTGATGGGCATCGGGCGAGAAATGCCGGCCCACGCCGACACTGTGACGGCCCGTCTTGGGAATCGACACCGGCATCAGGACCCACGCGGACGCCCGGACCGTGGTTTCCAGGAAGCGGGTCAGGGCCCGGCGCACCGCGAGCCACTCCCACCGCGAGCTGCTGACGAAGTGGTGCAGCCGCTGGGCATCGCCGGCGACACCGACCGCCGCCGCGATGTTCGCGATCGACTTCCGCCCGTCGGCTCCCAGCAGCCCGTCCACGTACTGCCGTGCCCGGATGCGCTGGTCGTAGCGGCGGAACTCCGTGAACACGTCGGCGCAGAGCCGGGTGGCGATGTCTTCCATGACACACCAGGCTTCTCGTCCTCAAGGCTCTGGACGAGGTGTGAGGGGCACACCGCTGCTGTCCGGTGATGGTGGCCGGGTCACCATCATGGGCCCGCTCACAAGCCGAAACCGTCCGAAAGGGGTGAGCCAGTGGTGGGCCTGCCACCACTGGCTCAGGTCCGGCCGCGTCAGGCGAGGAAATCCAGCAGCGCGGCGAGCAACTGCGCGGGCGCGTCCAGCGGTACGAGATGTCCCGCGTCGGGGATGAGCCGCAGACGCGCGTCGGGGATCAGCGACGCCAACTCATGGGCCTTGGCGACGGGAATCCAGGAGTCCTCCTCACCCCAGCACACGGTGACGGGAATGCCGATGCCCGAGTAGAGCTTCTGGATCTCGTCGGTGTAGCGCTGGTCGGCCTGTGCGATCTGCCGGTAGAACGCCGCCTGCCCCGTCCGGTCCGTCCAGGGTGCGGCGAGAGCTTCGGCCGCGTCCGGGCGCAGTCCCCGATGGCTCGCCGAGCCGATGTACTCGTGGACGAGCGCGCGGTGCAGTGTGGGCGGCAACTGCTCGAAGACAGGGGCGTTCTCACCGACCAGCCGGAAGAACGGTGACCCCCACGGCGCGAGCGCCACCGGGTCGACCAGGGCCAGCCGCCGGTAGTCGACGTGGTGCAGCAGATGGGCCCGCAGCGCGACACAGCCACCGAAGTCGTGGGCGACGACGGACGGGTCCGACAACTGCCAGTGCTCCATCAGCTGGGCGAAGATCAGGCCCTGCGCGGCGAGCGAGACGTCCTGGCCCTCGGTCTTCTCGGACGCGCCGTAGCCCGGCATGTCCCAGACGAAGACCTGGTGTCCCGCGGCAGTGAGCGCGGGGGCGATCTCCCCCCAGACGTACGAGGAGAACGGAGTGCCGTGCAGCAGCACGACGGGCTCACCGTCCACCGGCCCGAACCGGTCCCATCGGACCGTCCCCGACCTGCTTTCGAAGACCTTGTGTAACTGCCAGGTGTGCAACGTGCGGTTCCTTCCTGTACTCACCAGGCGTGCCCTTGATGCCCGGGGCCCCGCTCCGGCATCCGGTGGAAAGCTTCTCACCCCGGCGCGACAGGGGCGAGGTGGTGACCCGGCAACCACCCGTGCCCCCGGATCCGGGTGCTTTCCGTGCCGTCCACGGCCCTGATGGTGGCCCGGCCACCACGTTCTGGTGTCAGCGGTGTATCCCCCGCACCTCGTCCTGGACGCGGAAAGCGGGAAGCGTGGTGCCCCACGGAGGACAGGAATCCGACGAGGCAGCCTCGACGCGAGAGAAGGAAGACGCATGGCAGCGGGAATGAGCACGCCCCTGAAACCGAACCGTCCGAGTTCCACCGACGCGTGCGTGACGGACATCGCCTCCGTACTGACGACGTGGTGCCCCGACCTGTGCGTGGCGACACCGTGCGGTGTGCTGGCTCCGCTTCTCGGCCGGCTGCAGGAGCATCATTCCGGCTTCCGGTACGTCCACCGTGAGGACAACGCCGTGGCGCTGGCCGTGGGCACCGCCCTGGCCGGCGGGCGCGGTGCCGTGCTGATGCAGAACTCGGGATTCGGGCAGTCGGTCAACGTCCTGGCCTCCTTGGTCGAGCCGTTCGACGTTCCGCTCGGCCTGGTCGTCAGCATGCGCGGCACCGGTGTCGACGGCACACGGGAGAACCGCGGCATGGGGCGGGTGACCATCCCGGTGCTTGAGCACCTGGGGCTGCCCTGGCGGATGCTCGGAGGCGACGACCAGCACAGCGCGGTGACGTGGTTCGAGACCATGCTGGCCGACCGGGCAGGGCCGGCGGTGCTCCTGGTGCCCCCGGAGTCCTTCGGCTGGAGCGCGGCCCAGTGATACGGCGGTCGGACGTCCTGGAAACGGTCATCGCCCACGGCCACGACAGCCCCATCGTGTTCACGACGGGCTACACATGCCGGGAGGCCTTCTCCGTACGGGACGCGCCGAATCACCTGTACATGACCGGCTCCATGGGGATGGCCCCGGTCATCGGAGTCGGCATCGCCCGGCAGACGGACCGGACGACCGTGGTGATCGACGGAGACGGCGCCTTCCTCATGAATCCCGGGGCGCTGATGGTCACGCAGCAGTACCGGCCGGAGAACCTTCTCCACCTGGTCCTCGACAACGGCAGTTACGAGTCGACCGGTGGCCAGGAATCGTCCAGCGCGATGTTCGACATTCCCCGGATGGCCTCGGCCATGGGCTACCGCGGATGCACCCGGATCCGCGACACGGCGGACCTGCGCCAACGCCTGCCGGACCTCGTACGCGACCCTCGCGGCCCACACCTGCTCTACGTCCGCACCCGGTCCGCACCCGCCGGGAGCCATCCCCGGATCACGGTGGACCCCGCGGCCAATTTCCTGCGGTTCCGCACCTGGATGACCGATCCACGAAAGGGAGAAGCATGTCGTTGACCGCCCTGAAGTCGGACTCGACGTTCGATTCGGAGATCAGGACCACGTCGTCGGACAGCCTGATCGTGCGGTACTACCGCGGGATCCGGCAGGTGTCCGAGAGGCTGCGCGACGCGGCGTCCGGCACCACCTTCGCGCCGGCGTTCGACTACCCGGAACTCGACGACACCTGGGAGGAGTTCTTCGGCGTCGCGCAGGCGTCGTGGACCGGGCTGGGCGGCTACGGCGACAGCCGGCTGACGCTGCTCGACCTGACGAAGAACCCGGCGACCCGCACCGGCAAGACCCCCGCTTCGCTTCTGATGGTGGCGCGGGCGGTCCACCACATCCGGCGCACCGGTGAGCCGGTCCTGCTCTTCACCCCGTCGTCGGGGAACAAGGCGATCGCCCTGCGGGACGCGGTCGGGCGGGCGTTCCGGCTGGGACTGGTCGACCCCGACGAGTTGCGCATCGTGACGCTGACTCCGCGCGAGACGCTGTACAAGTTCCGCCGTGACCCGCTCACCGAGTCCGACGAGCTGCGCCGTCTGAACCCGCTGATGGTGTACGACGGTGGCGAGCCCGCCGCCGTGAAGGAGATCGGCCGGGAGTTCACCCGCATCCTGTCCCTCCCCGGACGCAGGCCGTGGCGCGTCTGGCAGTCCCTGGACATCGCGAACTACCAGGCCGCGGACTGCTGCCGGGCGTTCTTCGAGTACGAGTTCGGCGGCGTCCCCGGCTCGCGACTGCACGCACACTCGGTGTCCAGCGCCTACGGCCTCCTGGGCTACCAGCGGGGGCTGGATCTGCTCGGCGACCTCGGGCTGCCGGTGCGACAGCCCGGCTTCCTCCTGGTGCAGCACTCCGAGACGAGCGACATGGTGCGGCACTTCCTGCGCGCCCGGACGGGTGAGGAACCGCACGTCGAGTACCGGCACAACAGCCGCACGGGGCTGCTGGAGCAGGACACCTCACCCCACTTCCCGCGAACCACCTGGGCCGTGAAGGAGAACCTGGAACCCACCTTCTACACCAAGGAGCCCCCGACCGCGCCGGAGATGACCGGCTTGCTGAAGGCGCACGGCGGCTCAGGGGTCATCGTGTCGCTCCAGGAGTGCCTGGCCCGCTACGGCGAGGTGCGCCGCTATCTGCGGGACACCGACTGCGCGCTCCCCGACGACCCGCGCACGCTCGGCGAGTGGTCCCTGGTCATGGCCCTGACCGGTGTCCTCAACGCCGTGGACCGCAAGCTGGTCGAGCCGTTCGACGACCTCGTGATCCACGGGTCCGGGGTCTACCCGAGGCCCACGGGCGAGGGCGTACGAGCGGATCAGGTCCAGGTCGTGACGGACGCCCGGCACATGGCACGGCTGGTCACCGAAGCCCACTGATCTCTCCTGCCCAACAGAGAAGAACAGAGCAGAGCAGAGAAGAACCGACGGATAAAACAAAGGAGTTGGCGATCCCATGAAGCGTGAACTGCTGAAGTCGAAGATCCACCGGGCCACCGTGACCCAGGCGGACCTTCACTACATCGGCTCGATCACCCTCGACCCGGACCTCATGGAGAAGGCGGACATCCTGCCGCACGAGAAGGTGGATGTCGTCGTCCTCAACAACGGTGCTCGCTGGACGACCTACGCCCTTCCCGGCCCCCGCGGCAGCGGCGTCGTCGGCATCAACGGTCCGACCACGCGGCTCGCCCTGCCCGGTGACCTGGTGATCATCATGGCGTACGCGAGCGTCACGGAGGAGGAGACCAAGACGCACGAGCCCAGCGTCCTCTTCGTCGACGGCTCCAACAAGATCATCCACGAGGGCACCGACCCGGCCCACGCCCCTGAGGGAACGGGCACCTTCCGCGGCGACCTGCTGAAGGAACCGCACTCCGCCGCATCGTAGGAGCCGCCGTGCGGGCCCCGGCCGGACCGGGGCCCGCACACCGCTCTCTCCCTCGCCCCCGTTAGTTCCACGAACCGAGGATCTCCATTGGCCAGTCGCGACGTTCTGATCGTCGGCGTCGGATCGCTCACCCGGGCGATCTGCTCGTCCCTCGCCACGACCGCTGCGGAGCCGTGCGTCGTGACCCTGTTGTCGGGTACACCGCACAACGCCGCCGAGGTCTGCTACGTCGCCAACACCCGCGCCGCGTTGAGCGGGACCGACGTGGTGTTCCGGGCGCTGCCGGCACCCGAGTACTCCGCCGAGGTGTTCCGTTCCGTGCTGGCGCGCGTCAAGCCCGCCGTCGTCGTCAACTGCGCCTCGCACCAGTCGCCGTGGGAGGGGACGCGGGCGCCGTCGGCGTGGAGCGACCTCGTGGCGCGGGCCGGATTCGGCGTGACCCTGCCGCTGCAGTCGCTGCCCGCCCTCACGCTGGCCGAGGCGATCGCCGACGTACATCCGCAGGCCCTGCTCGTGAACGCCTGTTTCCCGGACGCGGTCAATCCCGTGCTGAAGTCCCTCGGCCTTCCGGTGTTCTGCGGGACGGGCAACGTCATGACCATCGCCGCCTCGCTGCGGGCCGCTCTTCAAGCCGGCGGAGGGCAGGGCTCGTTGCGGGTGCTGGGGCATCATGTGCACCTGCATCCGCCGCACCGCCCCGACGAGGAGGCGCTTGCCTGGCTCGACGGAGTGCCCGTACCAGACGTCACCGAGACCCTGCGCGCGCAACGCGGCACCCCGAGGTCCGAACTGAACGCGGTGGGCGGCCATGCCACGGCCCTTCTCGTGTCCGGCCTTCTCGACCGGCGTGAGGCGCGGGTGAACCTCCCAGGGCCTTCGGGTCTGCCCGGCGGCTATCCGGTGCGGATCTCCTCGGGCCGTATCCGTCTGGATCTGCCATCGGGGATGTCCCGGGAACGGGCGGTGGAGCTCAATCAGCGGTGGGCCGTGCTCGACGGGGTACAGATCCGGCCGGACGGCGAGATCCGTTTCACCGCGGAGGGCGACGCCGAGACCGACAAGGAACTGCCGGATCTTCTGAGCCCGTTCCACGCCGACGGCATACGGGAAAGGTGCGCACGCATGCTGCTGCTGAGGACCCGGTTGCGGAACGTACCGTCGCGGTCCGCCGCATGACGGGAGAGCCGCGGGAGAAGCAGGTCATGGCGGCGGAGGGCGCGGCCCGGGTACCGGGGTTCGCACCCACGCCGATGGTGCTCGGCGGCATCGTCGCGCTGGAACTGGGCGCGGCCCTGGCCAAACTGCTGTTCCCCCTCGCGGGCGTGGCGGGTGTGGTGGCCCTGCGACTGGGGTTCGCGGCCGTCGTGCTTGTCGTCGTCATGCGAGTGTCTCCCCGCCTGTTCCGTGACTCCGCGACGCTCGGGCTCGTCCTGCTCATCGGGACGTTGCTGGCCCTGCACCATCTGGCGTTCTACGCGGCCGTCGATCGGCTGCCCCTGGGGGTCGCCGTCACCATCGAGTTCACCGGCCCACTGACGATCGCCCTGTTCTCCACCCGGCGCATGCGCGGTCTGCTGTGGGCGGGGCTCGCCGCGGTCGGGGTCTGTCTCACCGCGCTGACCGGCGCGACTGGTCCGCTGGGGCTCGCGGGAGTGCTGCTGGCGATCGGAGCGGCGGTGTCCTGGGGTGGCTACATCATGGTTTCCTCGACCCTGGGCCGCAGGACCGAGGACGGACGCTGGCTGACGCCGGCGACCGCATGGGCCGCGGTGCTGACCCTTCCGCTCGCCGTGACCACCTCCGGCACCGCGCTGCTCGACCCTCGGGTGCTGCTCGGGTGTCTCGGCGTCGCCGTGCTGTGCGAGGTCGTGTCGTATTCGCTGCAGAACCAAGCCCTGCGCCGGATGCCCGCGCAGGGCTTCTCGATTCTGATGAGCCTGGAGCCCGCCGTCGCCGCGGTTCTCGGGCTGCTGATCCTCGGCCAGGCGGTCTCGGCCTGGCAGATCACCGGAATCGTGGCGGTCGTGGCCGCCTCCATCGGCAACACCCTCGCGCCCGGCCGCTAGGCCGGACCGAAGCCGTCAGCCCCCGTCCGACCCCGTCAGTCGTTCCCGCGGCCGGGCTGGGGTGCCGGCCTCAGGCCGTGGCGGATCGCGTGGGCCGCGTCGATGCCGTAGCACACGTCGCGGAAGAAACGCTTGCAGGCGATGCCCAGTGCGCGCATGTCCGTCCCTGCCTCCCTCTCGCCGTTGCACTGCTGTCTGCAACGATCCCGCGGAGGCCGGCCCGAGAACAGTGGCGGTAATGACACTCTTCGCTAAGATACCGCCAGGACTGTGTGCCGTGGTCTTTGCAGAGGAGCGACGGATGATCCAGCGGCAGCCCACCCCTCCGTACCGCGTCGCCGCCCTGGTGACCGATCAGACCTCGTCGTTCGAGATCGGGATGGTCACAGCCGTGTTCGGCCCGTATCTGAACGACCTCACCCCCGCGCACTACGAACTGCGCCTCTGCGCGGAGCAGCCCTCCTCCGTGCCCCTGGCGGGAGGCGCTGTCCTCACCACGCGGTACGGGCTGCGGCAGCTGCGCTCGGCCCACACGGTCATCGTGCCCAGCAGCGCCGATCTGGACGTGCCGCCGTCCGACGCGCTCATCGAGGAGCTGCGGGCGGCACACCGCGCCGGCGCGCGCATCGTGTCGACCTGCATGGGGGCCTTCACGCTGGCGGCGGCCGGGCTGCTCGACGGCCGGCCGGCCACCACCCACTGGCGCTGGGCCGACCTGCTGCGCAGTCGCCATCCGCGGGTCGAGGTGGATCCGTATCCGCTCTACGTCGATGACGGCGATGTCCTGACCGGTGCGGGCAGCGCGGCCACCCTGGATCTCTTTCTGCACCTGGTGCGCAAGGACTTCGGGACGGAGCTGGCCAACGCGGTGGCGCGTCGCCTGGTGATCCAGCCGCACCGGGACGGCGGTCAGGCGCAGTACATCGAGGCGCCGGTGCCCGAGCCGTCGCAGGACGAGGGGGTCCCGCGCAGCATGGCTTGGGCTCTGGAGCATCTGACCGAGCCGGTCACGGTGGCTGCTCTGGCCCGGGAGGCGCGGATGTCGGAGCGCAGCTATCTGCGGCACTTCGCCAGGGCCACGGGGAGCTCACCGATGCGCTGGCTGATCTCGCAGCGGGTTCGGGCGAGCCTGCCGCTGCTGGAGACCTCGCATGCCTCGGTGGAGGAGATCTCGGCGGCCGTGGGCTTCGAGTCCCCCGTGACCTTCCGGCACCACTTCTCGAAGATCATGTGCACGTCGCCGTCGGCCTACCGCCGGGGGTTCCGCACGGTGCAGGTGGCCAGGGAGACGGCGCGGAGCATCGGCCGGACATCACCGCAAGTCGTCGCGGGCCCGTGGGCGGTGCCCGGCGGGGAGACCGCACGGTCGTCGGGGTGACAGCAGGCCCCGGCTGTCACGCTTGGCTACTATGTTCATTTCATGCCGGAGGCTGGAGACGGAAGATGCTGAGAGAGGTTGCCGCTACCCGCTACGTCGTTCCGCTCCGCTCCGGCGGCTCCGTGCCCGCAGTCGTCGAGGCCGACGATCTGGGCACCTACGTCGTCAAGTTCACCGGCTCCGCGCAGGGCCGCAAGGCGCTGGTCGCCGAAGTGATCGTCGGTGAGCTCGCGCGTGCGCTGGGGCTGCGCTTCCCCGAGCTGGTCCTGGTCCACTTCGACCCCGCGATCGCGGACAGCGAGCCGCACCAGGAGGTGCGGGAGCTGCATGCCTCCAGCGCGGGCGTCAACCTCGGCATGGACTTCCTGCCGGGCGCGCGGGACTTCACCCCCGAGGTCGCCAAGACCTTCCGCGTGGACCCGCTGGAGGCCGGGCGGATCGTCTGGCTGGACGCCCTGACCGCGAACGTCGACCGTACGGTGCACAGCTCGAACCTGATGATCTGGCCGACGCTCGGCACGGTTCCGCCGCGCCTGTGGCTGATCGACCACGGGGCCGCCCTGGTCTTCCACCACCGCTGGGACGGCTCGGACCCCGGGAAGGCGTACGACTTCCGTCATCACGCCCTCGGCCACTACGCCCCCGACGTGCGCGCCGCCGACGCCGAACTGGCGCCCAAGGTGACCGAGGAACTGCTGCGCGGGATCGTCGCGGAGGTGCCGGACGCCTGGCTGGCCGACGAGCCCGGCTTCGCCACGCCGGACGAGGCACGCGCGGCCTACGTCGCCCACCTCCACGCGCGCGTGCGGGCGTCCGCCGCCTGGCTCCCCACCGACTTCCCCACCCGGGACGAACTCGCCGCCGAGGAGGCCCTCCGGGTGGCGAAGACACAGCAGGGCCGGCCGAAGTGGCTGAAGCAGGTGCCCGACCTGCACGGCAAACCGGCCGCCGAACAGGATTGGTCGGTGCACCTCGGATGACGGAGGCTTCGTTGGGCGGGTCGGGGCGTGTCGAGATCGAGTACTGCACCCAGTGCAGGTGGCTGCCCCGCGCGGCCTGGCTGGCGCAGGAACTGCTCACCACCTTCGAGGCGGAGCTGCCCGAACTGGCGCTGAAGCCGGGCAAGGGCGGGGTGTTCGTCGTGCGCGTGGACGACGAGGTGGTCTGGGACCGCCGCGAGCAGGGCTTCCCCGAGCCGACGCCCGTGAAGCAGGCCGTACGCGACCGAGTGGCCCCGGGAAAGTCCCTGGGCCACTCGGACAAGACGTCTCAGGAGTAGGTCAGCCCTTGAGCTGCTCGTACGCGGGCAGCGTCAGGAAGTCCGCGTAGTTCTCGTCGAGGGAGACCTCCAGGAGCAGGTCGTGGGCCTGCTGCCAGTGGCCGGCCGTGAAGGCCTCCTCGCCGATCTCGGCGCGGATGTTCGCCAGTTCCTCGGCGGCGACCTTGCGGGCGAGTTCGGGCGTGGCGTGCTCGCCGTTCTCGAACTCGACGCCCGCGTTGATCCACTGCCAGATCTGGGAGCGGGAGATCTCGGCGGTGGCCGCGTCCTCC
>JABFVM010000138.1 GCA_013362785.1 Streptomyces sp.
GTGCCGCCCTGCGGCCCGATGGACGACCTGTCCTTCCGGCTCGGCAACCGGGCGCTCGGCAACCACGAGGGCGCGCCGGGGCTCGAATGCACGCTCCAGGGACCTCAGTTGAGGTTCACCCACCCCACCACCGTGTGCGTGACGGGAGCTCCGGCCCCCGTGACCGTCGACGGCTCGGCGGTGCCGCAGTGGGAGCCGGTGACGATGCCGGCGGGGGCCGTACTGGAGGTCGGTGCGCCGGCCGGGCACGGTCTGCGGACGTACGTCCTCGTCGCGGGCGGCCTCGACGTCCCCGCCTTCCTGGGCAGCGCGAGCACCTTCACGCTCGGCCGGTTCGGCGGGCACGGCGGACGTGCGCTGCGGCCCGGCGACGTACTGCACGGCGGGACTCTCGCCGAGGGGACGCCGGTTCCACTGCCGGACCGCCCGTCGTTCGGCGCCGTATGGCGCATCGGGGCGGTCGAAGGCCCGCACGCGGCCCCGGAGTTCTTCACCGAGGACGACATCCGCGACTTCTATGCCGCCGACTGGAAGGTCCACTTCAACTCCGCGCGCACCGGCGTACGGCTCGTCGGCCCCAGACCGCGCTGGGCCCGCGCCGACGGCGGTGAGGCGGGTCTGCACCCGTCCAACATCCATGACACCCCGTACTCGGTCGGCGCCGTCGACTACACCGGGGACATGCCGGTGCTGCTCGGCCCGGACGGTCCGTCGCTGGGCGGGTTCGTGTGCCCGGCGACGGTGATCAGCGGGGAGCGCTGGAAACTGGGGCAGCTGCGGCCGGGCGACCGGGTGCGGTTCCGGCCCGTGCGAACCGACGGATCGCCGCGCCCGGAGATCGCCGACGGCGGTGTGCTGGCCCGGGACGGCGATGTGACGTACCGCCGCAGCGGGGACGACAACCTGCTGATCGAGTTCGGGCCGATGCAGCTGGACCTGGCCCTGCGGATGCGCGTCCACGCGCTGATGGAGGCGGTCGCCGAGACGGACCTGGACGGGATCACCGACCTCACCCCGGGCATCCGCTCCCTGCAGATCCAGACGGACCCGAGCAGGCTGCCACAGCATGAACTCCTCGCCCAGGTACGGGAGTTGGTTGTCTCCCTGCCACCCACCGACGAGCTCGTCGTCCCCTCCCGCACCGTCCACCTCCCCCTCTCCTGGGACGACCCGGCCACCCGCGAGGCCATCGCCCGCTACATGGCCGGCGTGCGCGACGACGCGCCCTGGTGCCCCTGGAACATCGAGTTCATCCGCCGCGTCAACGGCCTCGCGTCGGTCGAGGACGTGTACCGCACGGTCTTCGACGCGGAGTACCTGGTGCTGGGGCTGGGCGACGTGTATCTGGGCGCCCCGGTGGCGACCCCGCTGGACCCACGGCACCGTCTGGTGACCACCAAGTACAACCCGGCGCGCACCTGGACCGCGGAGAACTCGGTCGGCATCGGCGGCGCCTATCTGTGCATTTACGGCATGGAGGGCCCCGGCGGCTACCAGTTCGTGGGCCGTACGACCCAGGTGTGGTCGGCGTGGCAGCAGCGCGGGGCGTTCGAGCCGGGGTCGCCCTGGCTGCTGCGGTTCTTCGACCGGATCAGGTGGTACCCGGTGGACGCCGAGGAGCTGCTGGAGCTGCGGGCGGACATCAAGTCCGGGAGGTTCGTGCCGCGCATCGAGGAGGGCACCTTCTCGCTCGCCGGATACCGGGCCTTCCTGGATGAGAACGCCGGGTCGATCGCGGAGTTCCGGGCCCGGCAGCGGGCCGCCTTCGCGGCGGAGCGGGACGCCTGGGAGGCGGCTGGCGAGTTCGCCCGGGCGGAGGAGGAGACAGCACCGATCGTGCCCGCGGTGGAGGTGACCGTCCCGGTCGGCGGGCGGCTGGTCGAGGCCGAGTTCGCGGCGTCCGTCTGGCAGCTGAACGTCCGGCCGGGTGACGAGGTGGCGGCCGGACAGCCGCTGCTCGCCCTGGAGGCGATGAAGATGGAGTCCAGAGTGCCCGCGCCGATGACCGGCGTGGTCGTGGAGGTCCTGGTCGGGCCCGGCGATCAGGTCGAGGCGGGGACGCCCTTGGTGGTCCTCGCGCCGGCCACCGACTCCACCACCGGATCCGTGAGCTGACAGTCAAGGAGCACCGCATGTCCACCGCCCTCTTGCGCGTCCGCGCCGCCTACGCCCGCATCGAGGCCGTGGACCGCCCGGAGATCTGGATCGACCTGCGCCCGCAGGAGGAGGTCGAGGCGGAGGCGCGGCTGATCGACGAGCGTGTGTCCGCCGGAGAGCGGCTTCCCCTCGCGGGGCGCCTGTTCGCGGCGAAGGGCAACATCGACGTCGCAGGCCTGCCCACGACCGCGGGCTGCCCGTCGTACGCCTATGTCCCCGGGGTCGACGCCCCGGTCGTCGCCCGCCTCCGCGCCGCCGGGGCGATCGCCCTCGGCACCACGAACCTGGACCAGTTCGCGACCGGCCTGGTCGGCACCCGCTCCCCCTACGGCGCCGTCCGGGGCGCCCACGACCCGTCCAGGATCAGCGGCGGTTCCAGTTCCGGCTCGGCCACAGCTGCAGCGCTCGGCATCGTCGACTTCGCGCTGGGCACCGACACGGCGGGCTCGGGCCGGGTCCCGGCCGCCTTCAACGGCATCGTCGGCCTCAAACCGACCCGGGGTCTCGTCCCGACACAGGGCGTCGTCCCGGCCTGCGCGTCCCTCGACTGTGTCACGGTGTTCGCGCGGACCCTGCCGGAGGCCGAGCAGGCCCTGTCGTTCATGGCGTCCCCGCCCGGGCGCACCCTGCCCCCGCTCCCCCAGCGCGCACCGGGACCGTGGCGCGTCGCGGTCCCGCCCGTGCGCCAGCTCGGCGAGCTGGACCAGGGCTGGGCCGAGGCCTACGAGGCAGCGGTACGGCAGCTCCGCGCCGCCGGGGCCGACATCCGCACCGTCGACCTCACCCCCTTCACCGAGGCCGCCGCCATGCTGTACGAGGGTGCCTTCGTCGCCGAGCGCTACACGGCCGTGGGGAGCTTTGTCGACAAGGCGCTGGCCGCGGGCGACGACACCCTCGATCCCACCGTCGCCGGCATCATCACCCGCGCCCGCGACATCCCGGCCCACCGGCTCTTCGCCGACCAGGACCGGCTGGCCGAGCTGCGCGCCCGCGCCGAGGCCGAACTCGCCGACGCGGACGCCCTGTTGCTCCCGACGACACCGGGCCACCCCACGCTCGCCGAGGTGGCCGCCGACCCGCTGGGGGCCAACGCCCGCCTGGGCCGTTTCACCAACTCCACCAACCTCTTCGACCAGGCCGCGGTCGCCGTCCCCGCCGGTGAAGTGAACGGCCTGCCCTTCGGCGTGATGCTGATCGGCCCCGCGTTCACGGACGAACGGCTGTCCCGGATCGCCGCCCTGCTCCACCCCGAGGTCCGTCTCGCCGTGGTCGGCGCCCACCTCTCCGACCAGCCGCTCAACCCCCAGCTCCGCGCCCTGGGCGCCCAGTTCGACCGTACGACCGCCACGGCACCCGTGTACCGTCTGCACGCCCTGTCCACGACGCCGCCCAAGCCGGGCCTGGTCCACGTCGGGGCCGGCGCTGGGGGTGCCGCGATCGAGGCCGAGGTGTGGCGGCTGCCTGCCGAGGGGCTGGGGCGGCTCCTCACCGAGCTGCCCCGGCCGATGGCGCTGGGGCGGGTGGAGCTGGCGGACGGCAGCCATGTTCCGGGGTTCCTGTGCGAGCCGGCGGCGCTCACGGATGCCGAGGACATCACGTCGTACGGGGGCTGGCGGGCGTATCTCGCGAGTGGCCGCTGACGAACGGGGCCGGAAAACAACAAGGGCAAGGAGGTCACCCTCTCCTTGCCACTCTCAACTTATAGCGCACTGGGGGGCTTGCGGCAAGGCCCCCGTCGTACCGCAGAATCTCCGGCCGTAGCGAAAAATTCGCGGAAGGTGGGGGTCGCACAGTGCGTGTGTTGTTGTCGACGTACGGGTCGCGCGGGGACGTCCAGCCGATGGCGGCGCTTGCGGTGCGGTTGCGGGAACTCGGCGTGGAGGTGCGGGTGTGCGCGCCGTCGGACGAGGAGTTCGCGAAGCTGCTGGCCCGGGTCGGCGTGGAGCTGGTCCCGGCCGCCGACCCGGTGCGGACGCTGGTGACCGGGACGAAGAAGCCGACGCCGGAGGGGCTGCCGCAGCGGGCGGCGGCGTTGGCCGCGGCGCAGTACGAGGTGGTCGCCGCGGCGGCCGAGGGATGTGACGCGGTGGTGGCGACCGGTCTGGTCCCGGCCGTGGCGGGGGCGCGGGAGGTGGCCGAGGATCTGGGCATCCCCTTCGTGTACGTCGCCTACTTCCCGACCATGCTGCCGTCGCCCCACCATGCCCCGCACCCGCTGCCCGGCCGACCGCTCCCCGCGGACGTGGCCGACAACCGGGTGCTGTGGGACTTCAACGCCCAGAGCTTCAACGCCCTGTACGGCCCGGGGATCGACGCTCTGCGCGAGTCGCTCGGCCGACCGCCGTTGGACGACGTCCTCGGCCATGTCTTCACCGACCGGCCGTGGCTGGCGGCGGACCCGGTGCTGGGCCCGTGGCAGGAGCCGGCGGACCTCGGTGTCGTACAGACCGGCGCGTGGATCCTGCCGGACGAGCGCCCGCTGCCGGCCGACCTGGTGGAGTTCCTGGCGGCCGGTGAGCCGCCGGTGTACGTCGGCTTCGGCAGCATGCCCATGCGGGAGTCGACGGATGTCGCCCGGGTGGCCGTCGAGGCGGTCCGCGCGCAGGGCCGTCGCGTGCTCGTCGGGCGCGGCTGGGCGGACCTGGCGCTGATCGACGACCGGGACGACTGCTTCGTCGTCGGCGACGTCAACCACCAGGTAATGTTCCCCCGCGTGGCCGCTGTCGTGCACCACGGGGGCGCGGGTACGGCCACGACGGCCGCCCTGGCCGGGGCGCCTCAGGTCGTGGTCCCTCAGCTGGTGGACCAGCCGTACTGGGCGGGCCGGGTGGCCGAGCTGGGCATCGGCGCCGCACACGACGGCCCCTCGCCGACCTTCGAGTCCCTGTCGGCCGCCCTCAAGGTGGCCCTGGCCCCCGAGACCGGCACCCGAGCGACCGACGTCGCCGCCACGATGCGCACCGACGGCGCGGCGACGGCAGCGAAGCTGCTGCTCGAAGCGATCGGCCGGGAAAACAGCCAGGAAGTCAGCCGGGAAGTCAGCCGGGAAACGCGCCCCACCACAGATCGGAGCCATCGCCTGTGAACCCCTTGACCACCAGCGCGTTCGCCCTGTCCGACCGCCTCTCCGCCAAGGCCGACCCGGCGCTGATCGCCGACGACGAGCGCTACTTCACGGCCCTCGGGGAGTGCCTGGAGCAGACGATCGCCGAGGTGTCCGATCTGCTCGACGCCGCGCGCAGGGCGCCCGGCGGCCTGGGCCGGCACGCGATGGACCGGGACACGGAGGTCCACCGGCTGACCGCCCGGCTGCGCGCACTGCGCCGCTTCGGCCTGGACCTGTGCCTCGGCCACATGGTCGGCGCGGACGACGCCGAGCCCGTGTACATCGGACGACTCGGCCTCACCGACCGCGAGGGCCGTCGGCTCCTGGTCGACTGGCGCTCCCCCGCGGCCGAGCCGTTCTTCGGCGCCACCCACGCCAACCCGATGGGGCTGGCGAGCCGCCGCAGGTACCGCTGGACCGACGGCCGGATCAGCGACTACTGGGACGAGGTGTTCACCCCGGACGGGCTCGAACGGCATGCCGCGCTCGACGACCAGTCCGCCTTCATCGCCAGTCTGGGCAGCAACCGGTCGCTCCGGATGCGCGATGTGCTCGGCACCATCCAGGCCGACCAGGACGCCATCATCCGCGCGGGATCACGCGGCGCGCTCGTCGTCGACGGCGGCCCCGGCACGGGCAAGACGGTCGTCGCCCTGCACCGCTCCGCCTACCTCCTGCACGCCGACCCCCGCCTCGGTCACCGTCGGGGCGGCGTCCTGTTCGTCGGCCCGCACCGGCCCTACCTGGCCTACGTCTCCGATGTCCTGCCCAGCCTCGGCGAGGAGGGCGTGCAGACCTGCATCCTGCGGGACCTCGTCGCCGAGGGAGCGACGGCGGGCGTCGAGGCCGACCCGGAGGTGGCCCGTCTGAAGTCGTCCGCGGAGCTGGTGAAGGCGATCGAGAAGGCAGTCCGCTTCTACGAGGAGCCGCCGGCCAAGGGCATGACGGTCAGGACCCACTGGTCCGACGTCCGGCTCAGTGCCGGCGACTGGGCCACGGCGTTCGACGCGGCGGAACCCGGTACGCCGCACAACGAGGCGCGCGAGCAGGTCTGGGAGGAGCTGCTCACCATCCTGGTGGACAAGCACGAGGGCGACACCACGGGGGACGACGGCGAGGTCCCGACGGAGCTGCTCCTGAGGTCACTGCGGCAGAACCGGGAACTGCTCACGGCCTTCAACCGCGCCTGGCCCCTGCTCGAAGCGGCCGACCTCGTCTCGGACCTGTGGTCGGTGCCGGCGTATCTGAGGATGTGCGCGCCCTGGCTCGACCGCGACGACGTCCGGAAGCTCCAGCGCGCCGACCCCCTGGCCTGGACGGTGTCCGACCTGCCGCTCCTGGACGCGGCCCGGCAACGCCTCGGCGACCCGGAGACGGCCCGGCGCAGGCGCCGGCACGCGAGCATCCTCGCCGCCCAGCGCGAGCGCATGGCCCAGGTCGTCGACAACCTCATCGAGGCGACGTCAAACTCCGGCGCCGACACGGACGACGGCGAGGGCCTGGTGACGATGCTGCGGGGCCAGGACGCCCAGGTCAGCCTGGTCGACGAGGCCGAACTCAGCACCACCGACCCGGACCTGCTCGCCGGCCCGTTCGCCCACATCGTCGTGGACGAGGCCCAGGAACTCACCGACGCCGAATGGCAGATGCTGCTGCTGCGCTGCCCGTCCCGAAGCTTCACCATCGTCGGCGACCGCGCCCAGGCCAGGCACGGCTTCACCGAGTCCTGGCAGGAGCGCCTGACCCGAATCGGCCTCGCCCGAATCGACCTGGCCTCCCTGAGCATCAACTACCGGACGCCGGAAGAGATCATGACCGAGGCCGAGCCGGTCATCCGCGCAGCGCTGCCCGACGCGAACGTGCCGACGTCGATCCGCAGCGGAGGCGTGCCTGTCGTCCACGGTTCCGTGTCGGATCTGGACGCGATCCTCTCCTCCTGGCTGGCCACCCACACGGAGGGAACGGCCTGCGTGATCGGCGACCCCACCTTCCACCCGACGGACCGAGTCCGGTCACTGACACCGGAACTCTCAAAGGGCCTGGAGTTCGACCTGGTGGTCGTGGTGAACCCGGAGGACTTCGGCGAGGGAATCGAGGGAGCGGTGGACCGCTATGTGGCGATGACGCGGGC
>JABFVM010000604.1 GCA_013362785.1 Streptomyces sp.
CGAGAACTGCCATGTCCGGCTGGGCGGTTACCCCGGCGCGTTCCGGGAGGCGCTCGGCGTCATGACGGACGAGCTGTTCCCGCTGCTGCCGGGCGAGTCCGTGGGGCTCGACGGGGGCGGTACGGGGGTGCTGTGGTCGGAGCGGGTGCGGCTGACCGGCGCCGAGGCGGTGGAGTCGTACACGACCGGGCCGCTGGCCGGTGTACCCGCGGTGACGCGCAACTCCCTTGGCCAGGGCGCCACTTGGTACCTCGCCACCCAGCCGGACGCGGCGACCCTGGCCGTGTTGCTGGACCGCATCCGGGCGGAGGCGGGCGTGGCGCCGGTCCGTGCGACTCCGGAGGGCGTCGAGGCGGTCCTGCGCCGTGGCACCGACGCCGACTACCTCTTCGTCATCAACCACTCCGGCCGGGACGCCGAGGTGACCGTCCCCGCCGACGCCACCGAACTGCTCACCGGCAAGCCGGCGAACGGCTCGGTGACGGTCCCGGCCGGGGACGTGGCCGTCGTCCGGGAGCCGCGCGGGGACTGAGGAACCGGCTTCCCGTCAGCTGAACGCCCACAGTGCGACGAGGACGACGACGAGGAGGAGGACGGCGACGGATCCGAGTGCGCGGCCCGGGTACCTGTTGGTCAAGTCGGAGAGCCTGCCCGTGAGGGTGGACGATTCCAGTGCGAACACCGTCTGCGGTGGAACCGGCGGCTGTGGGACCGGCTCCTGTGATGCCAATGGTTTGAAGGTCGACGGTGGTGGGGGCAAGGAGAGCGGCGGCTCCGCCGGCGGTTGTGGGGGGAGTGGCTGCTCGGGGAGCGGTGCGGGCGCCGGGGGCTGGGTGTCGTTCTGGCTCATCTTGTCCTCCACCAGCTGGCGCCATACCTCCGGCAGCAGGTCGGGGACCTGGCCGTTCGCCGGTCGGAGGATGCTCTTCCGGAGCCATTCGGCATCGGTGGACAGAGGGCTGAGGCCCACCAGGTGCAGTACCTGCGCCAGATGGGGCTGGATGAGCGGGTCCCGGACGAACGGGGCGACGGCCCACGTGAAGAGGTCGGCCGCCCGGTCGACCTCCGACACATGTGCCGGGCTCGGCTCCTGGAGGTTGAAGTACAGGCCGTTCAGGAGCACCTCCGTGCACAGCGCGTGCTGCATCTCGGGATGACGGTCCTGCACCCGGTCGGGCCTGCCCAGCTCCCCCAACAGCAAGTCGAGGGAGTCCGGCGGCAGTTGTTCCCCGAACCTCAGCTCGTGCAGGAGCACCTCGTCGGTCTGCTCTCCCAGCCGCGCGATCAGGTAGTTCCGCTGCATGCCGTCACCGTGCAAGTTGTTGAGCAGGTCCCGGTGGAGGGCATGGATGTCGTGGCCGTTGGGCGTGGGCGTGGGCGTGGGCGTGGGCGTGGGCGCGGGCGTGGGTGTGGGTGGGGGCGCGGGAGGCGGTGTCGGGTCCGTTCGGCGGGGGGCCGGCCTCGTGCCGGTGGTGGGGCCCGTGCCGAGGATCCGCTTGAGCAGGTCGCTGCGCCGCCCCCAGTCCATGGCCGCGCCCTCGGGGAGATCCCTGACCAGCTGGGGTACGCCGGGGTCGGCCTCCGGGTGCGCGAGGAGGTGCGTCACCAGCTGGACCGCGGCCCAGTGCTCGAACCCGTGGTCCCCCTCCACGCGGCCCCTGACCCGGGCCAGCGGGCCGGACTCACCCGAGTCCGCCTCCCAGTGCGGGACGGACATCAGCCGCAGGGGGTGGCTGTCCACGGTGTCGTACGTGGCGAAGGTCCACCGCTTCCTCAGCCATGGCCCGAAGAGCAGGACCAGTCCGAGATAGGCCACCGGAACCAGGTCAGGCGTCGGCCAGTCCTGCGGTGTCCTCTCCTCCAGCCGGAAGGACACCCGCTGCCGTGGATCGCGCAGCAACTCCGCCGTGGCCAGGATCAGCGCGTGCTGGACCTCCGGCAGCCGCTCCAGCATCTCCGGCCGTCGCTTCCACGCCAGCCTTTCGAGTTCCGCGCGGTCGAACTCGGGCAGCTCTCCGGACGCCTGCTCGAACTCGCCCTGCCCGCGCCAGCCGCCGTACGCGAGTCCGAGGCACCGGCCGGGCGTGAGGGTGTCGCGGCCTCCGACCAGCACATGGCTGACCGTGCTGGGCCGCCCGGCCCGGTCGGTCGTGGGCCTGCGCTGGACGAGCAGGACGTCGCCGTCGCCGGACAGCGTGCGTACGACGCTCGGGCGGGCGGGCGCCGCGCCGGACACCCACAGCAACGAGCCCAGCTCCCGGCCCAGTTCCCCGGCGCGCCCGGTCTCGCAGGAGTGGGCGACGGCGTGCATGCCGGTGTCCTGGCGGCCCTGGTTGCCGTCCCAGCGGAAGACGACCTGGTGCACCGGGCCCCGGTCCTGGAAGTCGTTCACTGAAGTTCCCCTCCCTCGGATTCCTCGGGCTCCTCGGACCCGTCGGCCCGCTCGAACCGCCCGACGTCCCCGTCCCGCTCGACCTCGTCCCACGGCACCGCCTCCAGCGCGGGTGCCTCTCCGATCGCCAACGCATCGGCGCCGCCCCGCACCTGGACCATCCCGTGCATGGCCAGCAGCGACAGCAGCGGCTCCAGCACCCGTCGGGGCCCGGCCCCGGCCGGATAGCGGCCCTGGTCCTCCTGGCCGCCGGTGGCGGACGCGATGTGCAGGGTGCAGCGGCGGACCGCGTCGAAGGGACGCAGCCACGCCTGGCCCGCGTGCCGGCGCAGCAGCCCGTACACGTCCCGGCTCTCCTCGCGCATCAGCTCGGGATCCAGCGAGGTGGCCGGCGGCCGGGTCAGCCAGCGGTCCACGGGCGGCTGGAAGCGCAGCAGGTCGGCCTTGCCGAGCACCATCGCGGCCGGTACGTCCAGATACCCGCCGCTCTTCGGCAGCCGGTCCAGCACCGTGCCGAACGCCAGGTCGCCGTCCCGGTTCACCTCCACGCCCCAGCGCTGCCGGGCGTGGTCCAGCTGCGGCAGCGGCAGGGCGAGGGCCGGGTCGACGACGAAGACCAGGGCGTCGACACCGAGCAGGAACCGCAGGGCCGCGTCGGTCCGTACGAGGTCCTCGCCGCCGAGGTCGAAGAAGGCGACCGGGCGCACCTGCCCCCGGGCGTCGGTGATCAGCAGGGACTCCACGAAGCGGGCGAAGTCGTCCATGCCCAGCGCCGCGGTGTGGTCGAGGACCTTGCCGTTGCGCAACGGCTGCACCCGGTCCCGTACGAACCGGGCGTGCTGCTCCGGATTGACGGACTGCCACTTCAGGCCGAACGGCTCCAGGCCGCCGTCGGTGATCGCCGCGATCATCTGGGTCAGCAGATGGCTCTTGCCGGTGGAGGACTGGCCGACCATCGCGACGGTCAGCGGGCGGCCGTGCGTCAGATAGGGCACGGCGATGTAGTGCGCGGGGAACTCCGGGTCCGCCGTGCACTTCTGGACGGCGCCGCGCATGATGTCGGTTCGCCGCACGGGGTTGTTGATGCCCTTGATGTCCAGCGGCTTGTACTGCATCCGGCTGTCGGTGATGAACAGCTTCGTGAGGTCGAGCCGGATGGTCTCCAGGCAGTACGGGCAGAGCACCTCGCCGCCCGCCGGTTCGGAACCCTTCGTCTTGCCGGTCCGGGAGGCCGGTGCCTGGCGTTTGAGGTTCAGCGCGTCCTCGAAGGCGTCGTGGTGCGGGCGCGTCTCGTCGGGCGGTACGGCCAGCCGGACCTTGCGGGCGCTGCCCGGTGCCATGAGGTCGAGCACCTGGGCGGGCGTCGGCCGGTCGGCCGCCCTCGGGGCGAAGGCGTCGCGCACCATCTGGTCGAGCATGCGGTGTTCGCCCAGGTCGGGCGGCGGGCGGTCGTCGGGGCCGAGCCGCCCGGTCGCCAGCCGGTACAGCAACTGGGCCGCGCTCCACACCGCGTCCCTGGAGTCGGCGGGCCCCTCGCCGTCGCGCTGCTCTGGCGGACAGAAGGGCGACGCGCCCCACGGGCGGCGCGGCCGTCCGATGCCGGTCACCGACTCCAGCCCCCAGAGCTGGACCCGGGCGCCGTCCCAGCGCACGGTGGCCGGCGAGACACCGCGCGGCACCAGGCCCCGCCGCTCCAGCAGACACAGCGCCAGCATCAGGTCCCGGGTGAAGACGCCCTGGTCGGCGGCGCCCATCACCTGGATCCGGGTGACGGCGCTGCCACGCGGCGGGTCGTACAGCAGGAACGGCTCGGCCGCGTCCAGCTCGTAGCCGATGATCCTCGGGAACAGCGGCGCGTAATCCGTGTCGCCCAGCGCCTGGTTCAGCTGCAGGGTGGTGCCCGCCTCGATGTCCAGCAGGGCGCGTGCCGCCGGGTTCGTGGCGTCCTTGGCACTCAGGCGCACCTGCACGCACTGCTGTCCGTCGTCGTCCAGTACGGCCTTGCGGATCAGCTGGGGCAACGGCCGCTCCCGCCGGAACTCCCGGCCGACCCGGACCGGGGTGACGCGCCGCCGCCCCGACGGCAGCGTGAACGCGAGCTTGTCCGGACCCGGTCCGCCCGGCCCCGGCAAGGGGGAATGCGTGGTGCTCGTCACCAGCGGTCGCCGTCCCCTCGTGCGTCGGACTCCGAGCGTGCGTCGGCCTCCGACCAGTCGCTCGAACTCAGCCAGGCATCGGCACCGGCACCGGCACCGGCGTCGGTGCGGTCGTAGGTGTCGGTGCGCTCGTAGGTGTCGCTCCGGTCGCCCGGGTCCGTGTGGTCGTACGCCTCCGCGCGGGCGTACACGTCGTTCCGGTCGTAGGGCTCCGGCCGCTCGTCGTACGGCGCCGGGCGGTCGGACGTATCAGTCCGGTCGTACGGATCTGTCCGGTCGTAGGGATCTGCGCGGTCGTACGAGTCCGTCGTGCCGTACGACTCCATCCCGGCGTCCGTGTCCCTGCCGACCTCCCTGCCCGTGTCCGGCCCGTCGGGGCCCGAGCCGTGTCGGGGGCGGATGGTGTCGATGACGCCGATGCGCAGGGGGGTGAGGCGGACCAGGCCGGCGTATCGGCCCGAGGACGTCCACAGGACCTCCTCCGGGTGGACCGTGCCGGTCGTGCGCCAGGTCTTCTCGACCTCGTCGCGTACGGCCCGCGGGGCGAACCGGAGCCACACCGCCGCGGCCGGGTCGCGGCTGAGCAGCGTGCCCTGTTCGGGCGTGGACAGCTGGACCACGGCCTGCCGCTCGGCCTCCGCGCCGACCAGTTCGGCGGGGCCGAGCGGGTCGGTGCCGAGCAGGTTGGCCGAGGTGGCGCGGACGCGGCGCGGGGCGGCGAACGGGGGCGGGGCCAGTACGCCGTTGTGCTGGAGGTGATGGCGGGCCGTGGACAGCAGCTCGCGGACCCGATCCTCGGTGCGCCGGACGGCACGGGCGCCGGCCTGGCCGCGTTCGATGGCACCCCAGTAGTGCTTCATGGCCTCTAGGGCCGCGTCGGTGAGGTCGGCGGAGAGGGTCGTGACCAGTTCCGGCCCGCCCTCACCGCTCTCCCGCTCCAGCCAGCGCGGCACAACTCCCTTGCCGCGCCGACCGGTTGAGAAGCGGCCGCCTTCCGGGCCGGGCTCCATCCCCATCCCCTGGGACGTCCCCTTCTCCCTGCCCCTCTCCTTCTCCTCTTCCGCCGGTTCGCCCTCCCAGGCGTACACGCTCGCCCAGTCGCCGTCGTCGGACTCGCCCGGCGCCTCGTCCGGCTCCAGGTCCGTGTCGTCGACGAGCCAGTCGTGCTCGGCGGCCGTCCTGGCGCCGGACGACCCGAAGGCCGCGGACGCCCCGGCGCTCACCGGACGTTCCTGCTCGGGCACCGCCTCCGCCTCCGCAGAGGCGGCCGTCGCCCGCAGCATGCCGGCGACGGAACGGGCGGCGTCGGCGCAGTACAGGCGCTCCTCCACGGCCCAGTGCTCCCGGACCGCCTCCGCGAGGAGGTTGTCCAGGCCGTCGAGGGCATGGCGCAGTACGGCGGTCATGTGGCCCGGCGCCCAGGAGGTGGCCGCCGCCCGCCAGAGCCGGCGTACCGTCTCCGTCGCGCCGCCGAGACCGACGAGCAGTCCGATGGTGCCCATCCAGACCGGGGAATCGGTGGCGTAGCCCACCGCCGCCCCGAGCGCCGCGCCGACGAACGCCGCGACCTGGGGAGCCACCGCCCAGCGGCCGGACCGTCCCGCGCCGCGCAGCCGTACCGCCCCGAGCTGCGCCATGCCGACGAACAGCAGCGGCACGACGAGCGCCAGCGCCAGGAACGGCCCCGACCACAGCGCGCCGAGCAGTCCCGCCCCGGCCGCCGCCAGCGGGCCGACCACCGGCAGGCCGGGCACCGCGGCGTCCGCGGCCCCCGCCGTCTGCCGGGCCACGGCGTCGGCGGAGTAGGGCGTGAGCTTGGGCAGCAGCGCCGAGCCCGGCAGTGGCTCCACCCGTCCGGCGAGACCGGTGAAGCGCTGGGCCACCGACCGCAGGGCGAGCCCCTGGCCGAGCAGTTTGTGGGCGAACTCCCGCAGGCCCTCGCCGATCCGCTCGCCCATGCCCTCGGCCGACGGCACCCGCAGCCCGAGGGCCGCCAGGCGGGTCGCCGACTCGGCGGCGGACGGTGCCGGGCCGCCGCCGCTGCGCAAGGCCGTGGCGACGAGGTCCCGGTAGGTGTCGAGCGCCTCACGCGCCTCGTCGACGTCCGTCTCGAAGGCGACCCGGCGCGACGAACGCACCAGACCGGGCAGGGTCCGCAGCCCGGCCAGCGCGTCCTCGGCATGGTCGAGGGCGTCCGCGCAGGCACGGTAGGCGTTGTCGGCGACACCGCCGGGTTCCCGGTGTCCCAGGTCCCGGCTGCCCCGGCCGGCCACCAGACCGCGCAGCGGCTCCGGCAGATCGGCGCCGGAGGAGGCGGTCAGCAGTACGTCCGGGGCGAGTTCGGTGTCCTCGCCGGCGAACCGGGTGAGCGCGTCGCGCCAGGCCCGGTCGCGCACCTCCGGCGGCAGGTCCTGCTCCAGCAGCCGTACGCCGGGCGCGGCGACCGCCTCGGGCAGTGACTGGACGCTGTCCAGCACTTCGAGGTAGACGTCCGGGACCGACAGGACGTCCACCAGGACCGCCAGCGCGTCCGGGTCGTCCGGCTCGGGCTGCTCCAGCGCGGTCCGCGCCGAGCGCAGATCACCGGCCCACAGCAGTGCGGTGCCGGGGGCCCTCAGTACGGCGGGCCGCAGCAGTCGGCGGTCCGGCTGGAAGCCGCCCTCGACGCCGGCGAACGAGCCGGGCGCGCTGCCGATCAGCAGCACCAGCAGCCTGACCTCGCCCACCGCCCGGTAGCCGGTGAGCAGCTCGTACTGCAACTGGTGGTCGGTGAGGCCGGCCGGGGTGTCGACGACCAGGAACAGCGGGTCGTCCGGCTCCGGCAGCCCGGCCCGGCCCAACTCCTG